>CAIKKO010000507.1 GCA_903828025.1 uncultured Sphingomonadales bacterium | reverse complement strand
TCCGGCAATGCGGAAGACGCGGCGTTCATCATGAAGAACGCATCCAAGATCATCATCGTGCCGGGCTACGGCATGGCCGTCGCCCAGGCCCAGCACAAAGTCCGCGAACTCTTCGACCAGCTCACCAAACGCGGCGTCGATGTCAAATTCGCCATCCATCCCGTCGCCGGCCGCATGCCCGGCCACATGAACGTGCTGCTCGCCGAAGCCAACGTGCCGTATGACGAAGTGTTCGAGCTCGAAGACATCAACGGCGAGTTCGCGCAGGCCGACGTCGCGTTTATCATTGGCGCGAACGACGTGGTCAATCCGGCGGCGAAGACCGACAAGTCCTCGCCGATCTACGGGATGCCGGTGTTCGATGTCGACAAGGCCAAGACGGTCATGTTCATCAAGCGTTCGATGGGCGGTGTCGGCTATGCCGGTGTCGACAACGACGTGTTCTACATGGACCAGACCATGATGCTCCTCGCCGACGCCAAGAAGATGGTCGAGGATATCAACAAGGCGCTCGCGCATTGAGGCGGACAATCGCAGCGGCAACCTTGCTGGCGGTTGCTCTGGCGGGCTGCACCCCCGCCAAGCTGGCGGAGGGCAGGGTGCGCTCGGCCCTCGTCAATGCGGGCCTGTCGCAGCCCAACGCGGCTTGCATGGCCGAGCGGATGACCGACCGGCTCTCGCTCGGCCAGCTGCGCAAGCTGCAGGCCTTGCAGAGCCCGAAGCGTTCGCTCTCGGACTATGTCTATACCGTGCGGCGCGTGGGCGACCGGCAGCTGATCGAAGTCACGGTCAGTTCGGCGCTGCTGTGTGCGACGGGCTTTGCGCCGGAGAAGAAGCCGGGCTAAGCAGCGCGCGCTTCCTCCGTTCAAGGTTTCTTCCCGGCATGCAGGCGAATACGTGAGGGACCCCGCACCTTGGGCCTGCGATTCCGCGCAATCGCGCGGCCGTGAGTTCACCCATCCGTTTGAAACCACGCGCGGGCCCCGCAGCGATTTTCAACGCGACCGCGACCGGATCATCCATTCCATCGCCTTCCGCCGCTTGCGCCACAAGACGCAGGTGTTCATCGCGCCCGATGGCGATCACTACCGCGTGCGCCTTACCCACAGCCTTGAAGTGGCGCAGATCGGGCGCGTGATCGCGCGCGCGCTGGGGCTTGATGAGGACCTGACCGAAGCGCTTTGCCTTGCGCACGATATCGGCCACCCGCCGTTCGGCCATGCCGGAGAGGACGCGCTGGAAGAGGCCATGACCGGGTTCGGCGGGTTCGATCACAACGCCAACACCTTGCGTGTGCTGATGCGGCTTGAGAGCCCTTATCCGGGGCATGACGGGCTCAATCTCACGTGGGAACTGCTTGAGGGCCTCGCCAAGCACAATGGACCCGTCGCTGCGCCGACATGGGCCTTGGCGGAGCTGGATGCCGCGTTTCCGCTTGAACTCGGCCAGCATGCCTCGCTCGAAGCGCAAGTCGCGGCGATTTCGGACGATATTGCCTATGACAACCACGACATCGACGACGGCCTGCGCGCGGGGTTCCTGACGCTTGATACACTGATGACGCTGCCTTCGCTCGCGGCGCAGTGGCGCGATATCGAGGCGCGTTTTCCGGGGGCTCCGCGCGATCGGCTGCTGCGCGAACTGGTGCGCGGGCAAATAGGGCGCATGGTCAACGACGTGATCGGCGAAACCCAGCGACGGCTCGCGCAAAGCCGCGTCGCCAATGCGGCCGACGTGCGCACCGCTCCCGGCCCCATGGTGGGCTTTTCCGAAAGCATGGCGGCAGAAGAGCGCGCGCTGAAGCGCTTCATGTACGAGACGCTCTATTTGCATCCCGAACAAGCTGCGACGGCGGAGAAGGCACGGGCAGTGATTGCCAGGCTCTTCGCCGCCTATCGCGCGTCACCCGAATTGCTGCCCCCAAGCTGGTCTGCCGGGCTCCCGGAACAGGAGCCCGCGCGCAGCCGCCACATTGCCGACTTCATGGCAGGCATGACCGACAGATATGCGATGGATGCGCACGCCAAGCTGTTTGGCGAGCGGCCCGAGGGGCTCAGCAACGTGTGAGCCTGCCAAGTGCGGCGACTAACGCCGCTTGTGGATTGCATCAGATCCGGCCTGACCGACCGACTGGATATCGCCGCCAACACCCTTGACGGTCTTGCACGCGGCCATGCTGATCAGCATGCCGGTCAGCGCGACCGAAAAAATCACCTTGCGTACCATAGTCCTTATCCCTTTAATCGGTTGGTTAAGTCGTCGGCCATCGACCGGCACCCGTGTACCTGACCTCAGGCAGGTGAACGCGCGGTGACCGTGATCGGGTCCAATCGGCAGCGGGATGAGGACAGAAACAATGCGCGAGACAGCGGGCTTCGAGACATTCGATGCGTTCTTCCGGCACTGGGCGGCGGAGCGGCCGGATGCCGTGGCGCATGAGCAGGATGGCCGCCAGACAACTTTCGGCGAGTTGGAGGTTTTTTCCCGGCGATATGCCGCATTTCTCGCAGCACATGGCGTCGGGAAGGGCGACCGCGTCGCGTGGATCGGCAAGAACAGCGATCTCTATTACGGAATGCTGCTGAGCTGTGCGCGGATCGGCGTGGTCATGGTGCCGGTGGGCTGGCGGCTCGCCCCGGCGGAAATGGCCTATATCGTCGGGGACACCGGCGCGAAGCTGATCTTTGCGGGCGAGGGTTTTGCCGAAGTGACGCACGAAATCGCGCCCACATTGCCCGCGAAGCCAACCGTGTTGGTGGAAGCGGAAACCCGCGCCGGGATAGCGGCCTCACCGGCAGACGCGGTGACTCCCGCCGAACCGATGGACGCGTTCCTCCAGCTCTATACCTCGGGCACCACGGGCAAGCCCAAAGGCGCGGTGCTGTGCCAGCGCAATTTCATGGGGCTGCGCGGGCCCGCGCTCGACGCCGGGTTGCCGTGGGCGGAATGGACCGATGACGAAGCCATCCTGCTGTGCATGCCTTGCGCCCACATCGGCGGTACGGGCCTTGGCACGTTGGCGTTCTGCGGCGGCGCGCGCGCCATTGTGCAGGCCGAGTTTACCGCCGAGGGTGCGCTTTCGGCAATCGGGCAGGGCATCACCCGCTTTTTCATCGTGCCGGCCGCGCTGCAGATGCTGATCCAGCATCCGATTGCCGCTTCGACCGACTTTTCGCGTTTGAAGTACGTGCTTTATGGTGCCGCGCCGATCCCGCTGGAACTGCTGCGCGAGGCGGTGACGACGATCCCCAATGCCTCCTTCATGCAGTGCTACGGCATGACCGAGACGACCGGCACCATCGCGGTGCTGCCGCCGTGGGACCACGATCTGGCCGGAAACGAGCGCATGCGCTCGATCGGCAAAGCCAGCCCCGGGGTCGAAATCCGGATCATCGACGGCGAGGGCCGCGAGGTGCCGCGCGGCACAGTGGGTGAGATCGAAACGCGCTCCACGGCCAACATGCTATACTACTGGCAGCTACCCGAAGCGACGGCCAAGACGATCAGCGACGAAGGTTGGCTGCGCACCGGGGATGCCGCCTATATGGACGCGGACGGCTATGTGTTCATCCAGGACCGCATCAAGGACATGATCATCACCGGCGGCGAGAACGTTTATCCAGCGGAAGTGGAAAGCGCGATTTACGGTCATCCACAGGTCGCGGAAGTGGCAGTGATCGGGGTGCCGGACGCGCGCTGGGGCGAGGCGGTCAAGGCCTGCGTGGTACCGCGCGATGGCTGCGAGGTCGATGAGGCCAGTGTGATCGCCTGGGCGCGCGAGCGGATCGCCGGGTTCAAAGTGCCCAAGTCGGTCGATGTGATCCCCGCGCTCCCACGCAACCCTTCGGGCAAGATCCTGCGCCGGAACCTGCGCGAACCGTACTGGGAAGGCATGGACCGGCAGGTGAATTAGAGCATGGTCCCGTAGGATACCTCAGGCCGCGGGCGGCCTTGGCCCTGCGGCGCTACCGAGCACTTGCTCGCGCCAGGCGATGATCAGGCCGGCGGCGATGATCGCCGGCGCGCCAATCCAGGTCTGCGACGAAGGCACATGCGCGAAGACCAGCCAGCCCCACAGCGTTGCCCAGCCAAACTGCGAATAGTCCATCACGATCACGCTGGCGACGCTGCCATAACGCAGCGCGGCGGTCATCAGAAGCTGCGCGGCAAGACCGGTGGCGCCGATGCCGACGAGCATGGCCCAGCCTGCCAGATCGTGGTGCGGCATGCCTGTGCGGAAAAAGCAAAGCGCGAATGGCGGGGTGCAGAAGGCGGAGAACCAGAACACAATGCTCACCGGCTCCTCGGTGCGGCCCAGATCGCGCAGCTGGATCGAAATCAGCGCAACCATGAACGCCGCGCCGATGCCGGTGGCAAGGCCGATCAGGGGGATATGCGCGCGGTCTGGCCCGGCGATGATCACGACCCCGGCCAGCCCGAGCACAACGGCCGCCAAGCGCCACGGGCCGACCTTTTCTCCCAGCAGAACCACCGCGAGCAAGACCGCGAAAATCGGCGCGGTAAAGCCCAGTACGGTCGCCTCGGCCAGCGGCAGGATCTGCACGACACCCAGCGTGAGGAACATGCCGGTTCCGCCGATCAGCGCGCGCCGGGCATGGATCCAGGGGCGAGCGGTGCGCAAGCGGGCAACCTGGCCGCGCGCAGCCAGCCAGCCCAGCAGAGCGATGCCGGGAAGGAATTGCCGCCAGAACAGCGTCTCAGGCAGCCAGATACCGCGCTCGCCGGTCAGTTTGACCAGCAGCAGCATGACCGAGATCACGGCCATGGCCAGCAGCCGCAAGGCGAGCGCGTAGATCGGACGTTGGGCGGGCGGCATGCCCCTGCCCTTAAGGCAGGGGCAGGCGCAATCAAGCGTTTAGGTTAGAGGCAGGCTTCGAGGTAGGCCTGATCGAACCCGAACTGCCGCGCCTTTTCGAGCGTGTAGGGACGCAGGCCCGAAGGCCGGAACTCGCCGATGATCTTGCCCTCGTCGGTCTCGTCGAGATACTCGAACTTGAACAGCTCCTGCGTCACGATCACATCGCCTTCCATCCCGATCACCTCGGTGATGTTGGTGGTGCGGCGCGAACCATCGCGCAGACGCTTGACCTGAACGATGAGATCGACCGATTCGGCGATCTGGCGCGAGATCGCTTCCTTGGGGATCTTGATGTCGCCCATCAGGATCATGTTTTCCATACGGCCAAGGCATTCGCGCGGGCTGTTGGCGTGGAGCGTACACATCGAGCCATCGTGACCGGTGTTCATGGCGGCGAGCAGATCGAAGCACTCGGCGCCGCGAATTTCGCCCAGGATGATGCGGTCAGGACGCATACGCAGCGCGTTCTTCACAAGGTCGCCGATGGTGATCGCGCCCTGGCCTTCAAGGTTCGGCGGACGGGTTTCGAGCGGCAGCCAGTGCGGCTGTTGCAAGCGAAGTTCGGCGGCGTCTTCGATGGTCAGCACGCGCTCGCCCGGATCGATCATCTTCGAGAGCGCGTTGAGCATGGTGGTTTTACCCGAACCCGTACCGCCCGAGATGACCACGTTCATGCGGCAGGCACCCGCGATCTTGAGCGCGGTGGCCATCTTGTCAGACATCGAGCCGAAATCGCGCAGCATGTCGATGGTGATCGGCTTTTCGGAAAACTTACGAATCGAGATGGCGGTGCCGCGTAGCGAAAGCGGCGGGACGATGACGTTGACGCGGCTGCCGTCCTTGAGGCGGGCGTCGGCCAGCGGGGTGGTCTGGTCGACGCGGCGGCCGACCTGGTTGACGATGCGCTGGGCGATCTGGAACAAGTGGCTTTCATCGCGGAACCGGATCGGCGCGATGACCAGCTTGCCTTTCTTTTCGATGTAGGTCTGCTCTGGCCCGTTGACCATGATGTCGGTGATTTCGGGGTCGTTGAGCAGTTCCTCAAGCGGACCGAATCCGAGCAGTTCGTCGATCAGCACCTTTTCCAGCGCGAACTGTTCGCGCCGGTTGAGCGTTACCTTAAGCTCGGCCAGCACTTCCATGATGATCGGGCGGAATTCTTCGGAAAGCTCTTCCTTGGTCAGCGTGGCCGCCGCTTCCGGATCGACGCGTTCGAGCAGGCGCGGCAGCACCTGTTCCTTGATCTTGTGGACCGAGGCTTCGAAGCCTTCGGCCTGATAGCCAGATTCCGCCACGCCGTTGGCGCGATCGGCAAGCCGGGTCAGTGCATCCGACTTGTTGTTGGCAGCGGTTTCGGCGGGGGCATCCATCGCGGGGAGGGGCGGGAACTGTTCGCCGCCCATCGGCATCGGAACCGGGGCAGAGGACCCTTCGCCCGACTTCATCGGGCGCGCCACACCGAACGAAGGGCGCATTGCGGTGCTGCTCCCACCCACTCCGGACTTGCGGCCAAATGCGCTCATGCAGAAATTCCTGTTCTCTCGCTGGAGGTCATGCGCTGGCAATGGTCAGTGCAAGCTTCCGATGCGTGGTGAATACCGTCGAAACCTTCAGGATTCCCTAAACAGCTCCCTGAGAGATTCAGTTGACCGGCGAGGGCGGAATGATTTTGCGGCAATTGTCTGGTTTTCCGCTGTTTTCCGGAGTCGTTCGGACATAGGCGCGGAGCCAGAACCCGTTGTCGATGAGGCGGTAGTTGTCCGCCAGATAGTCGCGGAACGGCTTGTCCTGGCCGAAGAACGCCAGCGTGTCGAAGTCGATGGGCCGGGTCATGAAGTTCGGCTCATGATTTTCGATCAGCACCAGCGCAGGCGCGGTGCAGAGCATGTCGGTCAGCGTGTCTGCGCGGACGGACTGCTCGAGCGCGAGCATCGCGGGGCTCTCGCTGTGGTCGGCCCGCGCGCGGCCAAAGGCCGGGAGCATCCAGTGCGCCCCGTAGCGGCTCGCCCACGTGCGGTGATGCTTGTCGACAGTCGGCCAGCCCCACATCGGATTGCTCGCGATGATCATCACCGGCGCGCCAGCGGGCACCCGGTCGATATAGCGGCTGACGAATTCCTCGCGCTCGTTGGCATAAGGGCGTTCGAGGAAACTGAACGACAGATAGAGCGCGATGCACAGGCAGATTAGCGGGCGCGAGGTCAGGTCTGGCAGGCGCTGGCCCTTGGCAAAGCCGAGGCTGGCGAGCAGCATCAGCAGCATCCCGCTGGTGGGAATGGCATGATATTGCCAGCCCTTGCGTTGCAGCAGGTAGGCAGCAAAAAACGCCAGTGCGCAAACCGCCAAGGTCTTGAATTCGGGCCGCTCGCGCCCGAGCCGGTGCGCGCTGATCGCATAGAGCGCAATCAGATCGAGCAGCCAGAACGCCTGAATCGGTTCGTCGAACCACATCCACACCGGCGTTTCGAAGCCGAAATAGGCCGTCTGCACCATGGGCACCATCACGCTCAGAAATGCTGGTGCCAAGATGAGGACGGCAGCCGCATAGGCACTGCCAAGGACCGCGAGCACGAGCGTTTCTGGGCGAAGCGGCCGATAGGCGCCGCGCAAATGCCACAGCAACAAGCCTTCAAGCCCGAGCGGGGCGAGCACGAAATAATGCTTCAGCGCAAAGCCCAAACCAGCAAGCGTCGCAATCGTGGCGGCAAGCCAAGGTGATGGCCGCTCCCCCCGCAGCCGTGCAGCGATCAGGAGCGCGTAAGGGATCGCCACGATCAGCAGGATCTGCTCGCGCTGACCGAAATCGTAGAGCGAGGTGAACAGTCCGATCACCAGCGTCGCGGTCATGGCCCAGGCGCGTTCGCGTGGGCCCTCGATTGTGCCGATGCGGCCAACCAGCAACGCGGAGGCGAGCGCCAGTAGGCAGATCGACCAGACCAGAATTGTGGCGGGCGCGAGGTGCAGCAAGCCGGCCAGTTGGTGCACCGGCATTGCCATCCAGAACCACAGCGGCGGGTTGATCTCGTTGATCTGGCTGTAAAGCTGGACGCCGCCGAGCATCTGCCGCGCGATCCACAGTTGCCACATCACATCGTGGGTCAGCGGCAGACCCCGCATGATCAGCATGAGCAGGGCGACGGCGGGGACGACAATCAGCTCACCGAGATGATCGCTTGCCCCGGCAGTTTTCGCGGCGGTGCGCGGTGCGAATACGAAGCTGCGCGAGATGAAATAGAACGCCACCGAATACGTCGCGATCCCGGCCAGATGGATGAACGGCGAGCCTGCATACCCGGCCCGGATGCCAATGAGTACGACCCCGAGATTGAGGCACCATGCCAGCGCAAAGCCCAGCAGGTATCGCATCACTTCGGCCAGACTGACCCGGCCCTCGACCGCAAAGGTCCACTGGCGGTTGGCCACAAACCCAACCGTGAGGCCGGCAGCAAAGCCGGTGAGATTGGCCGCAATGTCACTGAAGCCGAACCGCAGCGCCAGCAGCAGCACGGCAAAGCCGACCACCGAATTGGCCGCGCCGGTGATGGCGAAGCGGACTATCGGCGGGAGGGAAGGGCCAAGACCGTGGGCAGGCCGCCCTTGCGGGGTCGAGGCGGTCGGACCTTCGAGCATTCAGGTGCCAACCAGATGGTACTGCGCACCGAGCGGAAGCCAGCCCAGCAAGCGCTCCAGCGGACGCAGCAGCGCGAGGACGGGCGGGAAGAACAGGCAGAAGCGGCGTTCGACCGCCGCAAAGCCGCCGGCTTTCAGGCGGCGGCGCATCTCGCCCGCGCCAATCAGCACTGCATCGCGATCAAACTCGCAGCGCGCGACGGCAAGCCGGGTGAGGGGGTTCAGCGGATTGTGCTCGAACAGCACCAGCGCGCCATCGCGCCGCAGCACGCGGCGCAGCTCGCGCAGCAGGGCGACATGGTGCTCGGCAGGGATGTGATGGAATACGCAGGCGATGAAGATGCAATCGACGCTGCCATCGGCGAGTGGGATCTGCAGGCCGTCGTAGGCGAGGGTGCGCACGCGCGGAATGGCCTGCGCATCGACCAGATCAAGGCTGGCGCGCGAGACATCAAGCGCGATGATATCGGCTTCGGGAAACGCCTCATGCATCGGGGCGAGCGCGTTGCCGATCCCCGCGCCGAAATCGAGCAGCACGCGGGGCTGGCGGCCGCGCGCGTGCCACAAGGTTTTCAGATATTCGATCTTGTAGCTGGCGAAATAGTCCAGCGCCTCGACCGAGACGCCCGTCGAATGCGCATGCTGCGCGCGGTAATCCTGCGCGACCTGATCGAATTCGGCGCTTGTGACCGCGAGAGCCTCAGCCATTCACCCGCTCCTTGCCATTTACCCGGTCCTGGATCGTGTCATGAAGCTGGTGGACGGCATTGCGCGCGCTGCGGCTGCCATGCACTTCGTCGACGATAAACAGCGGACGGCGCTTCGATTCCATGTACATCCGGCCAAGGTATTCACCCATGATGCCAAGGATCATCAGCTGGGTCGAGCCGAGCACGAGGATCACCGCGAGCGTCGAAGTCCATCCGCTGATCGCATAGCCCAGCACCCACGCGCCCAGCACATAACCGAGCAGCAGGAGCGAACCGAACCCGGCGCAAACCCCCATCCACGAGGCAATCCGCAGCGGCGCGACCGAGAAACTGGTGATCGCATCGATCGCAAACGAAATCATCTTGTGCAGCGGATACTTGGTTTCACCGGCAAAGCGCGCCTCGCGGTCATAGGGCAGCGCAGCTTGGCGGAAGCCCACCCAGCTGACCATGCCGCGCACAAAGCGGTAGCGCTCGGGCATCGCCTGCAGCACATTGAGCACGCGGCGGGTCATCAGGCGGAAATCACCGGTATCGCGCGGGATGTCGACATCAACAAGCCGGTCGAGCAGCCGGTAGAATGCCGCAGCCGTCGCGCGCTTGAACGCGGTTTCACCATCACGCTTGCGGCGCTGACCATAGACGACGTCGTTGCCGGCGCGGATCAACTCGAGCATCGGGCCGATCAGCTCCGGGGGGTCTTGCAGATCAGCATCGAGGATAAAGATGAGCTCGCCCGCGCAGTGGGCAAGGCCCGCCGTCAGCGCGAGCTGGTGGCCGTGGTTGCGCGCGAGATTGACACACAGCACCCGCGGATCGGCATCGGAAAGCGCGACCATTCCGGCCCAGGTCGTATCGCGCGAGCCATCGTTGACAAGCACGATTTCGAAGTCGTCGGAAAAATGGGGAACAAGCGCGGCAACAAGGCGGCGGTGCAGCTCCTGCAGCCCCTCCGCTTCGTTGTAACAGGGCACGACGACCGACAAAGTTGGTGCGTGCATTGACGGACCGCCTTCTCGCACCGGGAATTGATCCATCATCAAACCGCCTCCTGTCCCACACCTCCCTACGCAAAGCTTGGTAAACAAGCAGTAAAGAAGCCTTAACAACCCATTCGAGCCTTCTCATGGCAGCTAGAATGGAACGTTACCAGTATCGAGGCTTGCGCGCGAAGGGAACAGCCGCAAAGACAGGGTCATCGAACGGGTAAGGCCCGGGGCCAAACACTCCTTGCTGAACCGCGCGGGCGTGCAAGGTTGGCAAGGCATCGCCGGAGGGGCAAGTGCGCAATCAGATCAGAGATGGACTGCTGTTTGCCCTTGGCGGATTTGCGCTGCTTTCGACCGGCGACGTGCTGGTCAAGTCAATGGCGGGTCAGTGGCCCGGCCCGGCCATCGCGGCGCTGCGCTATGTCATGGGCACGCTGGGCCTTGCCGCAATCCTGCTGCTACGCGAGGGGCGCGCGGGCTTTCACCTGCAGCCTGTTGGCTGGCATGCGGTCCGCGGGTTCGGCGTGGCGCTATCGGCTACGACATTGTTTTCGGCATTGCAGATCATGCCGATTGCCGAAGCGACTGCGATATCGTTCTCCAGTCCGATGGTTACGGCGCTGCTGGCGGCGGCCCTGCTTGGCGAACCGATGCGGCGCGAAACATGGATCGCGAGCGTACTTGCCTTTGCAGGCGTGCTGATCGTGCTGCGGCCCAATTTTGCGCTGATCGGGGTGGCGGCGTTGCTACCGCTGTTCTCTGCGCTCGGCATGGCGCTGTTGATGATCGGAAACCGCGCCGTGGCAGGGCGTGGATCGGCGCTCTCCATGCAGGTCAATGTGGCGATTTTCGCAACGCTGTTCCTGCTGCTGGTTACCCTTGCCGGTCATCTGAGCGGGATCGCCAAGCTCCATGTCGGCATGCCGCCGGGGAGTGTGGTTGCCAAAGCGGCTGCCATCGCCGTGAGCGGCAGCTGCGCACACGCCCTGATCTACATGGCAACATCACGCGCGGGGGCGGGGACAATTGCACCGATGACCTATTTTCAGCTGCTCATGGCCGGTTTTTTCGGGTGGCTGCTGTTTCACGAGCACCCCGACGCGGCCGCGTTTATGGGCGCGGCGATCATCGTAGTGGCAGGGCTCTATCTGTGGCGCGCCGGACAAGTGACCGACGAGCCGCAAGGCACCGATTGAGCGAGCGTCACAGGATTTCCAGCAGCGGTTCCAGGCTTTGCAGCAGGACCGAAGGCCGGTCACGCTCTGGCAATATGGCATCGCCAGCCATGATCCCCGTCGCCATGCCGACCGAAAGCGCGCCGACGGCATTGGCCATGCGCATTTCGAGCGCCGGATCATCGCCGACTACGACCATCTGCTTGGCGGCGCTGCGCGGCAGGCCCATCAGCAGCCGTGCCGTCTCGAACGCAACGCGGGAGGGCTTGCCGAGGATGCGCGGCCGCTTGCTGGTCATGGCGGTCAGCATCGCGTTGATCGGATAGCTCGCACCGATGGCGCGGCCATTGGCGGTGGCGAAGAAGGGCACGTTGCTCGCGGTGAGCAGGCGCGCGCCCTTCCACAGCGAATCGCAGGCAGCTTCGAGCGCGGGAAAATCGAACTCGCGGAACCATCCAGTATAGACCGCCTCGACCCCCTCGGCCTCTTCGGATGGGCCGACAACCGCAAGGCCTGCGTCATCAAGCGGCGCGCGGCATCCGGCGTTGCCGAGCACACGCACTTTGCCCACGCCCTGCCGCTTGAGCCAATCGGCGGTTGAGGAGGACGGCGTCAGCATCTGCCAATCTTCGACCGGAAAACCCGCCTTGCGCAGCGATGCGGCATAGGCGGCGGGCGGCTTGGCGGTGCCATTGGTGAAGACGACGAACGGCGTGCCCCGCGCCTGCAGCGCTTCCAGCACGGCGACGGCATGCGGCAAGGCATTGTGCCCGCCGCTCTGCGCATCGCCAAGCGCGATAGTGCCGTCCATATCGAAGATGTAGCCTGCTGCGTCCTGAAGGCGGCTGCGGGTTTCGGGGGTAAAGGTCACAGGCTCGCTCCGGCGTGGAGGGCGAGGCGGAATGCGCCGCGCTCTATGATGAGGTCGCGCGCCGAGGGCTTGGCCGCCAGCTTGCGCAGCAGCGCCATGATTGGCGCGGCCTCGGGGGTGTAAGTCGCGCGCGAGGGGCCGGCCGCGAGCATCGCATCGACCTGCTCGGGCGGCATGACCGCGCGCAGCAGGAATTCCTCATCAGGCAGGTGCGATCCGAACTGGCGGCGCAGGTCCGCCAGCGCCGGAAAGCTCGGCTCGTTTTCCAGTTCGCGCGCGCGCGGCCGGTCCTGAATTGCCGCGAGCACCGCCGGGTCGATCGGCGAGGTCGGCTTGCCGAACTTGCCGAGGCAATAGCGGATCACCTGATCGGAAACTTGCGCATAGCGGCGGTCGCTGATCACGTTGAACAGCGCCTGGCTCATCACCATCTGCGGAAACGGCGTGACCATGATCGGGTAGCCAAGCTCGGCGCGG
>CAIKKO010000506.1 GCA_903828025.1 uncultured Sphingomonadales bacterium | reverse complement strand
GAATGCTCCAATTGCGGTGAGCTGAAGCGCCCGCACATGCTGTGCGGTGCCTGCGGGCACTACAACGGCCGCGAGATCATTGCCGTCGGCCTCTGATTCCGGCTGAGGGGGGGAAGGCCGGATCATGAGTTTGCCGCGTATCGCCGTCGATGCGATGGGCGGCGATGTGGGCGTGCGCGTCATGGTTGAAGGCGCGGCACTCGCGCGTCGCCAGCACGATCAGTTCAAGTTCCTGCTTGTCGGTGATGAAACTGCTATCAAGGCTGCGCTGCAGGCGCATCCCAATCTGCGCGCCGCGTCCGAAATCCTCCACGCCCCCGATGTCGTGTCCGGCGATGAAAAGCCGACACAGGCGCTTCGCCGGGCGCGCACCACGTCGATGGGCCTCGCGATCGAAGCGGTGAAGAGCGGGGAAGCCGGCGCCGCAGTCAGCGCGGGCAATACCGGCGCGCTGATGGCCATGGCCAAAGTGGCGCTGCGCACGATGCCCGGCATCGACCGGCCCGCGCTCGCGGCGCTCGTGCCGACATTGGGCGATCACGATCTGATCATGCTCGATCTCGGTGCCAACACCGAATGCAACGCGCGCAATCTCATGCAGTTTGCCATCATGGGCGCGGCTTATGCGCGCATCATCAATGGCCTTGCCGCGCCGCGCGTGCGCCTGCTCAACATTGGCACCGAAGAATCCAAAGGCACGGGCGAACTGCGCGAAGCCGCCGCGATGCTCAAGCAGGCGGGTGAGGCACTGGCCTTCAGCTTCGACGGGTTCACCGAGGCGGACAAGCTTTCGCGCGGGGATTTCGATGTCGTCGTCACCGATGGTTTCACCGGCAATATTGCGCTGAAGGCGATGGAGGGCGCGGCGCGCTTTGTCGCCGATCTGCTGCGGCGCAGCTTTTCCAGTTCGCTGCGCTCCAAGTTCGGGTTCCTGATTTCGAAGCCCGCGACAGAGTTGCTCAAGCATCATCTCGATCCCAACAATCACAACGGTGCGGTGTTCCTTGGCCTCAATGGTGTTGTCGTGAAGAGCCATGGCAGCGCCTCGGCGCTCGGCGTCGCGCATGCCGTTGCGGTCACCTCGCGCCTGCTGGAGGAACGTCTGACCGAACGCATTGCCGCCGACCTCGACCATGCCGGCAGCGATGCCGTGCGCGGCACCAGCGCTGCGGCGCGCGCGCGCAGCGCGGCGGAAAACCCGGACGTGGAGGCATGACTTTGCGCTCGGTCATTCGCGGCAGCGGTTCGGCGTTGCCCGCGCGCGCCGTTGCGAACGCGGAAATGGCGGACCTTGTCGACACGACCGACGAATGGATCGTCGAGCGGACAGGCATCCGCAATCGCTATCTGGCGGGGGAGGGGGAGACAACGTCCTCGCTCGCGAGCGAGGCCGCCGCGATGGCGCTGGAGGCGGCCGGGTTCAGCGGCGATTCGATCGATCTCATTATCGTGGCCACTGCCAGCCCGGATCAGACCTTTCCGGCGGTCGCGACGATCGTGCAGAACGCCATCGGTTGCCGGGGCACCATTGCGTTTGATGTCGCGGCGGTGTGTTCGGGCTTTCTCTATGCACTCGGCACCGCTGATGCGCTGCTGAAAACCGGGGCGGCCAAGCGCGCGCTGGTGATCGGCGCGGAGACGATGAGCCGCCTGCTCGATTGGGAGGACCGCACCACTTGCGTGCTGTTCGGCGACGGGGCCGGGGCCATGGTGCTCGAAGCGACCGAGGTCGATGCGAATGACCCTGCCGCGCCGGGCATCCTGGCCACGCGCCTCCACGCCGACGGGGCCTATAACGAGTTGCTTTATGTCGATGGCGGGCCTTCCACCACCGGCACCGTGGGCAAGCTGCGCATGAAGGGCCGCGAGGTATTCCGCCATGCGGTGGTCAATCTGGCCGCCGTGCTGGAAGAAGTGCTGGATGCAACCGGCCACAGCGCTGCCGAGATCGACTGGGTCGTGCCGCATCAGGCCAACGCCCGCATTCTCGATGCGACCGCGCGCAAGCTGGGGCTGCCGGCCGAGAAGGTCATCGTCACGGTCGATCGCCATGCCAACACCAGCGCCGCTTCGGTGCCGCTGGCGTTCGATACGGCGGTGCGCGACGGACGGATCAAACCGGGCCAACTCGTGATGTTCGAGGCGATGGGCGGCGGCTTTACCTGGGGCGCGAGTCTGGTGCGCCTCTGAAAGCCCCGCTTCGGACAATTCCTCCGCGCGATTTTCGTTTCAGGCCAGTGCAATGCATTGCAAACCGCATAAAACGCGGTATCTTGCCGCGAGGATCGTCATAGTTGTCATGGGGAATTGGGGATGCGTTCGGTGGGGACTCTTACGCGTGCTGATCTGGCTGAAAGCATCAATCGCCGCGTGGGGCTGTCCCGCGCGGATTCGCTGAACATGGTTGAAGCCATTCTCGATCAGATGTGTGACGCGCTGGCCGAAGGCGAAAACGTCAAGATTTCCGGTTTCGGCACGTTCCTGCTGCGCGACAAGTCGGAGCGGGTCGGCCGCAATCCCAAGACCGGCGTCGAAGTGCCGATCACCCCGCGCCGCGTGATGACCTTCCGCGCCAGCCAGATGCTGAAGGACCGGATCGCTGCCAGCAGCTGATCCGCCAAACTGCATGACCCCTCCCGCTCCCACCTTCGATGACGGTAAGGAGCCCGACGCGCTCCGCACCATTGGTGAGGTGGCGAAAGCGCTCGGGCTCAAGCAGCATGTCCTGCGCTATTGGGAAGAGCAGTTCCCGATGCTCAAGCCGCTGACCCGCGCAGGCGGGCGGCGCTACTACCGCCCCGAGGACATCGCGCTCCTCGCCCGGATCGACCAACTGCTTCACCGCGAGGGGTATACCATTCGCGGTGCGCGGCTGGCGCTGGCGGGGAAGGGGGAGGTGCCCGAGGCCCCTCTGGCTCAGCCAACCGCGCCCAGCACTGGCATGCCCGCCGAAGAAGAGATCATCTCCGCCATCCGCATCCTGCGCCGCCACCTTGAAACGATCCGGGGGCGGCTGGCAGCGGCGCTGGAGGATTGAGGTGGCTTGCTCCTCCCCCGTTCGGGGGAGGCTGGGTGGGGGTGCGCGGCGCTTGCCAAGGGGAAGCCTGGAATGTGCGTCAGGACAGCGTGAGCCGCACTTCGCTATGTCGCCAATCGGACAGATCGCCAACGGCTTCAAGTTTTCCTGAATGCACCAGTTTTGTCAGTTCGGCACCTACTACCTCATAGCTTGCGTCATCATCCGCAAGCCCCAGCTCTTGGTGCGCGGACCAAACGACACGGGCGACCTTGAGCCAAGTCGGTCGACAGTGTTTCAAGATTGCATAGGATGTTAGCATATCGCAACGAGCCGCCGCCCCCCCGATCAATCGTTCAGTACCGGCCCCAACTCCTGGTCCAGATCGCGCGGCCGCTTCATCGCAACCAGCCGGGCGCAGCGCTCCTCCAGATCGGCCCAGCGCTCGATGGCGAGCTCCATCACCGCGAAGGTCGCGGTCGGGAACTTCACTTCCACGTCCTCGCGCAGCGGGCTGGTGCCGTCGTCGGGCACGAGGTCGAAGATCAGGTCTTCCAGTCCCGGGTTGTGCCCGATCATCAGCACGCTTTCGGGCTCGCCCTGCAGTTCGCGCAGCAAGTCGATCAGCGTGGCGGAGCTGGCGAGGTAGATGCGCCGGTCCCACTCCACCGGAAAGCTGTGGCCCCAGGCCTTGCTCGCTTCCTCAATGGTTTCCGCCACGCGCACGGCGGGCGAGGCGATCACCCGCTCGAAGCGCTGGCCGGTGCTCTTGATATAGAGCCCCATCGCCTGCGCCCCGCGCACCCCGCGCGCATTGAGCGGCCGGTCGAAATCGCGCGCGCGCGCGTCGGACCAGTCGGACTTGGCATGGCGCAATAAGGCGAGTGTTTTCACGCGCGGCTCTCGTCGTTTTGGGGGTGTGGCGCAGTCACTGCGTCAGAAACACCGCCCGCCACGCTTTGTAAAGCGGCATCCAAGCTGACCCGGCGCACCGGCGTGCCGGGCGGAAAAGCGCTCAGCAGGCGGGAGGGGAAGGCGGAGGACAGCACCACGAAATGCCCCTTGTCTCCGGCAGACCGGATCAGCCGCCCGAATGCCTGCGCCAGCCGTGCGCGGATGATGCGGTCGTCATAGGCCTGTCCGCCGCTCTTGTAGGCCAGCCGCCGCGCGCGGTGGAGGATGGAAGGTTTGGGCCAGGGCACTTGCTCCATCACCACCAGCCGCAGCGAATGGCCCGGCACGTCGACCCCGTCGCGCAGCGCATCGGTGCCAAGCAAGGAGGCGCGCGGATCGTCGCGGAAGATATCGACCAAAGTGCCCGTGTCGATCGGATCGACATGCTGGGCAAATAGCTCGAGGCCGCCCCGCGCCAGCCGGTCGGCAATGCGGCCATAGACCGCGCGCAGCCGCCGGATCGCGGTGAACAGGCCGAGCGCCCCGCCGCCCGCCGCCTCGATCAGCCGCCCGTAAGCGGCGGCAAGCGCCGGAATATCGCCCTTGGGCACATCGGTCACGATCAGGACTTCGGCCTGCGTGGCATAGTCGAACGGGCTGGGCGCGGCGAACAGCTTGGGTGCGACATCCAGATGCGGCGCGCCGCTGCGCAGCACCGCGCTGTCCCAGTCGTCACCATCGGTGAGCGTGGCGGAGGTCATCATTACCCCGTGCGCGCCCGCCAGAACCGCTTCGGAAAACGGCTTCATCGGATCGAGGTAGTGCCGGTGCAGCCCGATATCCCACTCGCGGCCTTCGGACCGTTCGACTTCCAGCCAGTCGACGAATTCCGGATCGCCCGGCCCGCCGAGCCGCGCCAGCAGCCCGATCCAGCCTGCGAGCAAATCAGCCCGCCAGCCAATCGCCCCGCGCGCGCCTTCGATGCGGGCGCGCGCCGGGCCGTCGAGCCAGTCGGGCCCTTCCTCGATCAACGCCTCCAGCCGCATGCCCAGCCGGATCAGCGGCTGCCGCAACGCTTCCAAGGCTTCCTGCGCGCGGCCAGCGACTTCGACAAACGCGCCGCCAAGCTGTGCCGCCTCGGTCTCCAGCCCATAGCCCGCTTCCTGCCCGCCGCTCTCATCGCGCGCGAGCACCAGCGCGCGCGTTTCCGCGAGCAGGTCTTCGATAGCCCCGAACGGCGACCCTTCCAGAATGCGCGGCAGCCAGCCATCGCCGGGCAGCGCGGTCG
>CAIKKO010000505.1 GCA_903828025.1 uncultured Sphingomonadales bacterium | reverse complement strand
GGTCCGTCTCGAAGGCACCAATGTGCAGCAGGGCAAGGACATCCTTGCCAACTCGGGTCTCCCAATTGTTGCCGCCAATGATCTTGGTGACGCCGCGCAAAAGATCGTGGCCGAAGTCCGGAAGGTTTCCTGAACCATGTCGATCCTGATCAACAAGCACACCAAGATCATCACCCTGGGGATGACCGGCAAGACCGGCGCGTTCCACACCCAGGCCGCGCTCGACTATGGCACGCAGATGGTCGCAGGCGTGACCCCCGGCAAGGGCGGCACCAGCCACATCGGCCTGCCGCAGTATGACACGGTCGCCGAAGCCAAGGCCGCCACGGGCGCGACCGCCAGCTGCATCTACGTGCCGCCTCCGGGCGCGGCGGACGCCATTCTCGAAGCCATTGACGCGCAGATGGAACTGATCGTGTGCATCACCGAGGGCATCCCGGTGCTCGACATGGTGCGCGTGAAGCGCGCGCTGCAGGGCTCGAAGTCGCGCCTGATCGGCCCGAACTGCCCCGGCGTGCTGACCCCGAACGAATGCAAGATCGGCATCATGCCGGGCTCGATCTTCAAGCAGGGTTCGGTCGGCGTCGTCTCGCGCTCGGGCACGCTAACGTATGAAGCGGTGTTCCAGACCACCAATATCGGCCTTGGCCAGACGACCGCTGTCGGCATCGGCGGCGATCCGGTGAACGGCACCAACTTCATCGACGTGCTCGAACTGTTCCTGGCGGACGAGGCCACCAAGTCGATCATCATGATCGGCGAAATCGGCGGCGACGCCGAGGAAATGGCCGCGCAGTTCCTGATCGACGAGGCCAAGAAGGGCCGCAAAAAGCCGATGGCCGGCTTCATCGCAGGCCGCTCGGCGCCTCCGGGCCGCCGCATGGGCCACGCCGGCGCGATTGTCTCGGGCGGCAAGGGCGATGCCGAAAGCAAGATCGCCGCGATGGAAGCCGCCGGCATCCGTGTCAGCCCCTCACCCAGCCTGCTGGGCGAAACGCTGGCTGACGTGCTGAAGGGCTGATCCAGTCGATCACGAAATGCAGGGCCGGGGGCAACCCCGGCCCTTTTTCGTTAAAGCCGCGCGCTTGCGGCAAAATCCAATAGTTGACCGATCGTCTAGTTGTGTTAGCCTCGGCACGAAGGAGATTGCTGTGGCACGGCTGGAAGCTGAATTGCGCAGTCTGGAAGTTCGCCATGCCCTGCTCGATGCAGGCATCGCGGCCTTTCTCGGTGGGGGATTTGCGGCCGCATCGGTCGGCGAAATCGTCCAGCGCGCCGGCGTGCCCAAGGGATCGTTCTACTACTATTTCGACAGCAAGAGCGCGCTCGCCTGCGAAGCCGTCAGCCGTTACGCCGCTTTTGACCGGGATGCGCGCGACCGGCTGCAACAGGGCAGCCCGCGTGCGATTGACCGGTTGCGCGCGTATTTTGCCGATCACGCGGCAGCATTCGAACAAGCGTGCTTCAGCGGCGGTTGCCTGCTGGGCGTTCTGGGGCTGGAACTGGCGGCGAGCGATCCGGCGGTTTCAGCGCGCATCAAAGCCGAGATCGAACGATGGGCCGCCGCCCTCGCCGTCGCAATCGACGATGCCAAGGCGG
>CAIKKO010000504.1 GCA_903828025.1 uncultured Sphingomonadales bacterium | reverse complement strand
CGTGTTTGAAGAAGAAGCGCGGCAGGTGGGCGGCGCGGATTTCCTGGCGCAGGGCACGCTCTATCCCGATGTGATCGAATCCGTGTCGTTTACCGGCGGGCCGTCGGTGACGATCAAAAGCCACCACAATGTCGGCGGACTGCCCGAACGCATGAACATGCAACTGGTCGAACCCTTGCGCGAACTGTTCAAGGACGAAGTGCGCGCACTGGGGCGCGAACTGGGCCTGCCCGACGTGTTCGTCGGCCGCCACCCCTTCCCGGGGCCGGGCCTCGCCATCCGTATCCCCGGCGAAGTGACGCGCGAGAAGTGCGATATTCTGCGCAAGGCGGACGCAATCTACCTCGAAGAAATCCGCAGCGCCGGGCTTTACGACGCGATCTGGCAGGCCTTTGCGGTGCTGCTCCCGGTCAAGACCGTGGGCGTGATGGGCGATTTCCGCACGTATGACAGCGTCTGCGCGCTGCGCGCCGTGACCAGCACCGATGGCATGACCGCGGATATCTATCCGTTCGACGCCGGGTTCCTCAGCCGCGTCGCAACGCGCATCGTCAACGAGGTCAAAGGCATCAACCGTGTGGTCTACGACTACACCAGCAAGCCGCCCGGCACGATCGAGTGGGAGTAACTTTAATCCACTATCTTATTGTTTTTAAACGCTAATAAACTTACACAAAAGTTTCACAGGCCAAATTTTGTGCTTGGTTTTCAACGCGCCCGGTATTAAAGTTACACAGAATGTTGCACAGGCGCAACACTATGGCGGACGGTAGTCTGCTTACTGCAACGCAAGCTTGAGCAGGCAGGCGGGCTATGGGGCTGAAGAAGAAGATTTTTACCGACGATGAAGTCGCGATCTTCGACGAAGCCCTGATCCAAAAACGCGGCGAATTCTGGCACTTCAGGATGTGGTTGGAAGGCGAAGGCAAATACGCGCGCATCAGCCTCAAAACCCGCAACCGTGACGCCGCCATCGACAAAGGCAAGACCCTCTTCCACCAAATCAAAGCCAATCAGGCAGCTGGCAAAACCTACTTCTCGCTCACAGCCGAAGAAGGTGTCACCATGTATCTTGAGCAGCGCCAGAAGGACGTGGATGCAGGCCTGTGTAAAGCGCGGGATAAAAATGGGCCATTCCCCGGTCTAAAAAGGGGCCAGTCGTTGCAAACAAAAAGCCTCGATCGAGGCAGGGTTGTGATCGGCGTCGGGGAAGCGGCTGTAGCGTAGCGGAAGCCGATTTCCCGCAGCCGATCGCCGTTTTCTATCAAGGCATTTTGCTACCCTCCGCGACTTTCTGACGCTTGCGGCTGCTGGCGAGGCGGAAGCTCTCGCCATTCATCTCGAGGATGTGGACGTGGTGGGTCAGCCTGTCGAGCAAGGCTCCGGTGAGCCGCTCGGATCCGAATACCGATGTCCATTCGTCGAAGGGCAGGTTGCTGGTAATCAGCGTGCTGCCGCGCTCGTAGCGCCGGCTGAGAACCTCGAACAGCAATTCGCCGCCGACGGCGGTGAACGGCACATAGCCCAGCTCGTCAAGGATCAGCAGCTTAACCGAGGCGAGATGTTTCTGGAGCACGCGCAATCGCCGTTCGTCCCGGGCCTCCATGAGGTCATGCACCAGCGCCGCTGCGGTGGTGAACGCCACGCTCTGGCCCTTCTGGCAGGCGGCAAGACCAAGTGCGAGGGCGGCGTGAGTCTTGCCGGTGCCGCTCGGCCCCAAGGCGATGACATTGCGGCGCTGCTCGATCCATTCGCCCCGCGCCAGTTCCAGCACCAGCGCCTTGTTGAGCGATGGCTGCGCGGCAAAGTCGAAGGTGTCGAAGCTCTTGGTGTGCGGGAACCTGGCCATGCGAATACGGCGCTCGACCATCCGGCGCTCACGGTCGATCCGCTCCAGTTCGCACAGCCGCAGCAGGTAGTGTGGGTAATCGGCGCGGTCCTGCGCGGCTTCGAAGGCGACCTTCTCATACTCGCGCACGAAGGTTGGCAGCTTGAGCGCCTTGAGGTG
>CAIKKO010000503.1 GCA_903828025.1 uncultured Sphingomonadales bacterium | reverse complement strand
GGCATGCTCACCTGCATCCGCAAATGCCTCGATCTGCTGGGCGCGCACCATGGCCGCGATCTCACGCTCGCCAGCGTGCCGCGCGAGGACCCGGAGACTTATGCGATGCTGCGCAAGGGCGATTCGCTAGGGGTGTTCCAGGTCGAAAGCCGCGCGCAGATGAACATGCTGCCGCGCCTGCGCCCGCGCGAGTTCTACGATCTGGTGATCCAGGTGGCGATCGTGCGGCCCGGACCGATTCAGGGCGATATGGTCCACCCCTATCTCAAGCGGCGGCGGGGGGAGGAAGCGGTGAGCATCCCCGCGCCGGGCCCGGCACACGGCCCCCTGATGAACTGACCTCGATCCTCGGGCGCACTCTGGGTGTGCCTATCTTTCAGGAACAGGCGATGAAAATCGCGCTCGATGCGGCCAAGTTCACCGGTGCGGAGGCCAACCGGCTGCGCAAGGCCATGGCCACCTTCCGCAGCCGGGGCATGGTCGACGAACTGCAGGACATGATGGTCGAGCGCATGGTCGCGCGCGGCTATGACCGCGATTTCGCGCAGCGCTGCTTCAACCAGATCCGGGGTTTTGGCGAATACGGCTTTCCCGAAAGCCATGCCGCCAGCTTCGCGCACCTCGTCTATGTCTCATCCTGGCTCAAGTGTCATTACCCGGCGGCGTTCGGCTGCGCCCTGCTCAATTCGCAGCCGATGGGCTTCTACGCCCCCGCGCAGATCGTGCGCGATGCAGCGGAGCATGGTGTGGCCGTGCTGCCGGTCGATGTGAACCGGTCGATGTGGGACTGTACTTTGGAAGCCTTGGCCGAGGATGTTTCGCGCAGAGGCGCAGAGGCTGCAGAGGAAGCAGAGAACGCAAAGGTGCCGCGTGCGCCGCAGGCGGATATCCTGTCTAACCGGCCGCTCGGCGATGAAGCGGCTTCGCCGTCATGCCCTGCATCCCCGCGATCTCATTCGCCTTTGCGTCCTCTGCGAGAAGCGAACCCTTCTTCCCTCCGCGCCTCCGCGCCTCCGCGTGAACCCAAAATGGCGCTCCGCCTCGGCCTCAGGCAGATCGACGGTCTGCCCGAACACATCGCCGCCGCGCTCGTTTCGGCGCGCGAGGCTG
Organism: uncultured Sphingomonadales bacterium; assembly: GCA_903828025.1. Taxonomy (GTDB): domain Bacteria; phylum Pseudomonadota; class Alphaproteobacteria; order Sphingomonadales; family Sphingomonadaceae; genus Novosphingobium. Next base: position 1,519 of record CAIKKO010000503.1, on the reverse strand, counting down.
GGGGGCGATTCGCCGATGTCGCCGCGCTGAAAGGGCGGGCGGGGCTCTCGCCTGCGGTGATCGAGCGGCTGGCGGCGGCGGATGCGTTCGGCTCGATGGGGCTCGCGCGGCGCCAGGCGCTGTGGGAGGCGCGCAGCCTGATTGCCGCGAATGCGCTGCCGCTGTTCGCCGCTGCCGACGCGCGCGAGGAGGGCGAGGAGCGCGCGCGTACCTGCCTGCCGGTCATGCCGCTCTCCGAAGAAGTCGTCGCCGATTACCAGACGCAGCGGCTCTCGCTGAAGGCGCACCCCATGGCGTTCCTGCGCGCGGAACTGGCCGAGCGCGGTTTTGTGTGCGCGGCGGACCTCAGGGACCGGAAAATGCGCGCGATGGTGCGGGTGGCGGGCGTGGTGCTGGTGCGCCAGCAGCCGGGGAGCGCCAAGGGTGTGTGCTTTATCACGCTGGAGGACGAAACCGGGGTGATCAACCTCGTGATCTGGCCCGACTTGAAGGAGAAGCAGCGCCGCGTGGTGATGGGCGCGCGGCTGATGGAAGTGCGCGGGCGGGTCGAATACGACGACGAAGTGATCCACGTGATCGCCCAGCACCTCACCGATGCGAGTGAGGGGCTGGCCCGCCTCTCCGACGATCCGCTGCAGCCCGCGATGGCCCGCGCCGACGAGGTCAACCGCCCGATTCCCGGCCGTGTGCCGCCGCCCACACGCGGGCATCCGCGCAATGTGCGGGTGATCCCCAAGTCGCGCGATTTTCATTGAGCCTGGCGTGCCACAATTGCGCCGCGAGCCACGGCTAGGCGCGCGGCATGGATATCGTGAAGCTGGGACCCGAAGACACCGAGCGCTTCCTCGCGCTGCGGCGCGCCATGTTCGCCACCGAGGCGATGAATTTTCGCGGCGCGAGCGCGGATGACGACGCCATCGGCCTCGCCGCATGGCGCGAACGGCTGGCGCGCGATCATGTCTATGCCGTGGTGCAAGACGGCACATGGCTGGCCGTGGGCGGGCTGACGCGGCTTGCGGGGCAGAAGCTCGATCACAAGGGCCTTATCTGGGGCATGTACGCGCTGCCCGCCGCGCGCGGCACCGGCGCGGCGGCGCGCATTCTGGATCAGCTGGAGGCGAAGGCCCGCGAAATCGGCCTGCGCCAGCTGCAACTCACCCTCATGGCCGACAACACCCGCGCCCGCCGCGTCTATGAACGCCACGGCTTTGCGCTCTATGCGACCGAGCCGGAGTCGGTGCGGCGGGATGGTGAATTTGCCGACGAAGCGCTGATGTGGAAGCGGCTTTAACCGCCCCGCTTACGTCCGCAGCCGCTCGATCCCTTGCGCCAGCGCCACGTAAAGCTTGCCCATGTCGGAGGAGAGCAGCGTCACACCCAATGCGTGGCCGTCGCGGGTGGAGAGCAGCTGGCGCAGCATCGATTCGAAATCGTGGATGTAGCGGTTCACGTGGCCGCGGAACTCGGTGTCGGCCTCATAGTGCTGCTGGACGGCGCGGACTTCGCTGTTGTCGAGCAG
>CAIKKO010000502.1 GCA_903828025.1 uncultured Sphingomonadales bacterium | reverse complement strand
CGACCCGGCACTTTCAGACCGAGCCGGTGATTTTCCTCGGTGCGCCGGTCGAACACCATGGCCGCGATCATGGTTGGGCTTTCGACCACGCTTCCGGCCACAACCCCGATATCAACCGCCGGATTGGTCACGCCGAACGTCAGCGCCGCTGTGCGGGTGCGGATGGCCAGGTCCGCGCTTTCCGGATCGTCGAAGTTGATCACCGCCACGTCCGCCGCCGCGACGAAATCGCCGAACAGCGCGCGCAGTTCCTCCAGGCTCTTGTGATCGAGGCTGACATTGTTGAGCACGGCGATGGTGGGCTGGTATTGGGCGATCGAGCCGTCGCTTTCATCCACTTCGGATACAAACGGACCCGCCCCGGAGCCCACGCGCGCGCTGGCGAAAGGCGCATCGGGGCTGGCAAAGTTCTTCATCACCGCGCCGTTCATGATCGTGGGATCGCGCCCGCAGACAGTGAGGATCCAGCCTAGCATGCCCGTGACGGTCGATTTGCCGCTCGTGCCGCCCACTGCAATGCCGGTTGCCGCCGCGTTGAACAGGGTGGAGAGCAAGTTGGCGCGGCTCATCCGGCGGCAGCCGAGTTTGCGCGCGCGCACCATCTCGGGCACGGTGTCCTCCACCGCTGCGGATGCCACGAGCACTTGATCGGCAGACGTGATCCCGCTGCCGTCCTGCGGGTGCAGCGTGAAACCCAGGCTTTCGAGCCACGCGAACTTTTCCGGGGTGCGCCCTTGATCGCGGCTGCGGTCCGATCCGGCCACGACCGCGCCGTGGCCCTTGAGGATCAGCGCCAGCGGCAGCATGCCCGAGCCGCCGATGCCGCAGAAGAACCAGGGGTGGGTGAGGAGGTCTGAGGGGCCGGGATTGCGCATGGCGTCTCCGGTATGCGCCCTTGCCTGCCAGCGCAACCGGGTTAGGGTCTGGCATGATCCGGATCGCCATCTGCGCCCCCGCGCGCTCGATCACCCCCGAAGATGCCGCGCGCGTCACCGATCTGGCGGCCGGGGTGCCGGGGATCGCGCTCGCCTTCCACCCGCAATGTTATCAGAACGAAGGCCATTTTGCCGGAAGCGACGCCGCGCGCCTTGCGGCGTTTGTGGAATGCGCCAGTGATCCCGCCGTCGATGCCGTGTGGTTCGCGCGCGGCGGCTATGGCTCGAACCGCATTGCCGAAGCGGCCATCGCGCGGCTGGGGGAGGCGGCCCGGACCAAGGCCTACCTTGGCTATTCCGACACCGGCTACCTCCTCGCCGCGCTCTACCGCGCCGGAATCGGGCGGCCCGTCCACGCCCCGATGCCCGGCGATATCCGCCGCGAACATGGCGAGGCTGCGGTGCTGCGCACGCTGCGCTGGCTTGGCGGCGATGCTGCTGGGGAGGAGCCCACCCGCGATGGACATCCCGCCGCCGCGTTCAATCTCACCACGCTCGCCATGCTTTGCGGCACCGCATTGATGCCCGATCTCACTGGCCATGTCGTGCACGTGGAGGAGGTGTCCGAGCATCTCTACGCGGTCGACCGGCTGTTTTTCCACGTCACCGCGCAGCTTGGCGGGATCGCCGGACTGCGGCTCGGGCGGCTAGGCGACGTGCCGGAAAACGATGTGCCGTTCGGGCAGGACGCGGAAGGCATTGCGCAGCATTGGTGCGCGCGGCACGGCATTCCCTACCTCGGCCGCGCCGATATCGGGCACGATATTGATAACAAGATTGTCCCCTTCGGGCTTGAGGACCGCCGCACGAGGGATTAGGCGCGCTGCTCCAAAGGAGTGCAGTGATGCGGGCATTTGTTTTTCCGGGGCAGGGCAGTCAGAAAGTCGGCATGGGGGCAGAGCTTGCTGCCGCCAGCGCCGCCGCGCGCGAAGTGTTTCAGGAAGTCGATGATGCGCTGGAGCAAAACCTCTTCGCGCTGATGACCAGTGGGCCCGAGGATGCGCTGACGCTCACCGCCAATGCCCAGCCCGCGATCATGGCCAACGCGATTGCCGTGCTGCGCGTGCTCGAACAGGAAGGCGGCCTTGCGCTCGCGGACAAGGCGCAGTTCGTCGCGGGCCATAGCCTTGGCGAATATACCGCGCTTTGCGCCGCCGGGGCGTTTTCGCTCGCCGACACCGCGCGGCTGCTGCGTCTGCGCGGTGAGGCCATGCAGGCCGCCGTGCCGGTGGGTGTGGGCGCGATGTGCGCGCTGCTCGGCGCGGATATCGAGAAGGCAACGGCGCTGGCCGCCGCTGCGGCGGAGGGCGAGATCTGCACTGTCGCCAACGACAACGATCCGGGGCAAGTCGTGCTGTCCGGCCAGCGCGCTGCAATCGAGCGGGCGATTGCGCTGGTGAAGGCGCACGGGATCAAGCGCGGCGTGCTGCTGCCGGTGTCCGCGCCGTTCCACTGCCCGCTGATGCAGCCCGCCGCCGACGCCATGGCCGCAGCGCTGGAGGCCACCCCGCCGGGGGCGCTGCGCGTCACGCTTCTCGCCAACGTCACCGCCGCGCCTGTCACCGACCCGGCAGAGGTGCGCCGCCTGCTGGTCGAGCAAGTGACGGGCCGCGTGCGCTGGCGCGAATCCATGGCGGCGCTGGGCGCGGCGGGCGTGGAGCGCTTCGTCGAACTCGGCGGCAAAGTCGTCGGCCCGATGATCAGCCGCACGCTCAGCGACGTATCCGTTGCCAGCCTCATCGGCATGGCCGATATCGAAGCGTTTGCGAAGGAGCTCTGAGCCATGGAACACCGTCTCTTCGACCTTACTGGCATGACCGCTCTCGTGACCGGCGCGGCCGGGGGCATCGGCTCGGCCATCTCGCATGCGCTGGCGCGGCAGGGTGCGCGGCTGGCGCTTTCGGGCACCAACCCGGCCAAGCTGCGTGCGTTCCGCGAGGAGCTGAACGACACCTACGGACACGATCATGTCGAGATCACGTGCGACCTCTCGAACACCGAGCAGGTCGAGCATCTCGTGCCGGCCGCGATCGACACGCTCGGCAAAGTCGACATTCTGGTGAACAACGCGGGCATCACGCGCGACAACCTCGCGATGCGGATGAAGGACGAGGAGTGGGACGCGGTGATCCGCGTGAACCTCGAGGCCGCCTTCCGCCTCATGCGCGCCGCATCCAAGCCGATGATGAAAGCGCGTTTCGGGCGTATCATCACGGTCACGAGCGTGGTCGGCGCGACGGGCAATCCGGGGCAGGTCAACTATGCCGCCGCCAAAGCGGGCCTTGTCGGCATGTCGAAGAGCCTCGCGCAGGAGCTTGCCACGCGCGGGATTACGGTCAACTGCGTCGCCCCCGGCTTCATCCGCACCGCGATGACCGATGTGCTTCCCGATGCGCAGAAGGAGGCGCTCAATGCGCGCATCCCGATGGGCCGGATGGGCGAGGGGAGCGATATCGGTGCCGCCGTCGCGTATCTCGCCAGCCGCGATGCGGGCTACATGACCGGCCAGACGCTGCATGTGAACGGCGGCATGGCGATGCTGTCCTGAGCCATGCGCCGCGCGCTGCTTCTGCTGGCGCTGGCAGCGCCCTCGCTCGCGCATGCCCGCGCGCCTCAGGCGCTCGCCTGCGCGGTCATCGCTGCGCCCGAGGGGCTTGAGGCGCAGCTGGCGGACAGCGTGCTCAGCCGCGATGCCGAGCGCAGCAAGCCTGCGCTCGATACGCTGCATGCGCTGGTTGATCGCTGCGCGGCGGACCAGTTCCTTGCTGACAAGGAGCGCGAGGCCTATTTCGGCTATGTGCTCGGCCGGATGGCGCGCGACGGGCTCGATCCCCGGCTGAAGGCGGAAGGCATTCCCTCAGCCCTGATCGACACTGCGCTCGACATCGGGCCGGGCAATGCCAACAATCCGGCCACGCAAGTCACGCAGGGCGATCTCAGGCGCGTGGCCAATGCGCTGGCGGATGCGGGGCATGATCCGGCCAAAGTCACCCCGGTCGGCTGGGGGCTGATCTCCGCCTGGATCGCCGCGACGGCGCAGATGTTCGACGCGCTGCGCGTGCTGGATTGAGCCGTGGGCGCCGATACAGCCGCTTTCGCGCCATTTATGCACAGCTTCGCAGGGGGCGCTGCCACTTGCGCTTGCCCACCCCGTGGCGCGCGTTAAGGAAGGTGGTCCATACGTAACCAAATCCCGTGCGATTCCGCGCGTGCGGGATGCCAGCGACACGGCCTTGGCGGGCCCTTCAGGGCCAGCCCGGGCGGGGGACATGAGACGAGAATGAAGGCAACGATTGAACGCGCCACCCTGCTGCGCTGCCTGTCCCACGTGCAATCGGTGGTCGAACGGCGCAACACCATCCCGATCCTCTCGAACGTGCTGATCGAGGCCGCGACCGATGGCACGGTGCGGTTGATGGCGACCGACCTCGATCTCCAGATCATCGAGCGGATGCCCGCGCGTGAGGTGGAGCGCGCCGGCGCGATCACCGTTTCCGCGCACCTCCTGTTCGATATCGCGCGCAAGCTGCCCGATGGCAGCCAGGTCAGCCTCGATACGACCGAGGGCCGCATGGTGGTCAAGGCCGGGCGCAGCCGCTTCCAGCTGCCGACTTTGCCGCGCGACGATTTCCCCGTGATCGTCGAAGGCGATCTGCCGACGAGCTTCGAGATCCCCGCGCGCACGCTGGCCGAACTGATCGACCGCACGCGCTTTGCCATCTCCACCGAAGAGACGCGCTACTATCTCAACGGCATTTTCCTGCACGTTGCGGATGAGGCGCAGCCGGTGCTCAAGGCCGCCGCCACCGATGGCCACCGCCTCGCGCGCTATACCATCGCGCGCCCCGAAGGCGCCGAGGGCATGCCCGACGTGATCGTGCCGCGCAAATGCGTGGGCGAACTGCGCAAGCTGCTCGAGGATGTGCTCGATACCGCCGTGCTGGTCGATCTCTCCGCCAGCAAAGTGCGCTTCACGCTTGGCGGTGAGCACGGCGTGGTGCTGACCAGCAAGCTGATCGACGGCACGTTCCCCGATTACAGCCGCGTGATCCCCACCGGTAACGACAAGCTGCTCCGGCTCGATCCGCGCAGCTTCTTCGAAGGCGTGGACCGCGTCGCCACGATCGCCACCGAAAAGACCCGCGCGGTCAAGATGGCGCTGGAAAACGACAAAGTCACGCTGTCGGTCACCAGCCCGGAAAACGGCACTGCGGCCGAGGAAATCGCCGCCGAATACCGCGCGTCCGGCTTCGAGATCGGCTTCAACGCCAATTACCTCAAGGATATTCTCAGCCAGATTGATGGCGACATCGTCGAACTGCATCTCGCCGATGCGGGTGCGCCGACACTCATCCGCAAGGACGACAAGTCGCCCGCGCTCTATGTGCTGATGCCGATGCGGGTGTAAATCGGCTCGGCCAGCTTAACCGTGTGTAGCGGTGCGGTCTGGGCATTTCCACTTAGGCGCAAGTTTAGCTGAAACAGATGAACTTCAGTTAGGTAATCGTGGTTGTTTCCAACACAGGACGGCCACTATGGATCCGCGCGACATAGCCAAAAAGCTTGAATTCTTCTCGATCAAGCCGGCTGACAAGGCCCGGTTTCCCGAGATCGGCAAAGTCGTTGCGCGCTGCGCTCCGGCGGCGCTTGAAGCGCTGTATGACCGGATCGCCAGCACCCCGGAAACCTCGGGCTTCTTTTCCTCGCAGAGCGCCATGGCGGCGGCGCGGGCCAAGCAGATTGCGCATTGGTCGGCCATGTTCACCAGCGGGGCCGATGCCGGGTATTTCGCCGGTGCGGAAAAAATTGGCAACGTCCACGCACGGATCGGTCTTTCGCCGCAGTGGTATATCGGTGCCTACGCCAGCATGCTGGACGAAATCATCCTCGCCATGGCCGGTCCGCTTGCGCGCGGCAAAGCCCGCCGGATCGCGTCCTTCGTCAAGCTGGCGCTGCTCGATATGGCGATCGCGGTCGAGACCTATGCCGTGGTCGAAGAAGAGCGCCGCAGCAAAGTGATCGACGCGGTGGGTGAGGCCTTGCGCCGGATGACCGAGGGGGATTTCAGCGTGCCACTCACCGGGCTGCCGGCGGAATTTGCGTCGGTCCAGCAGGATTTCGAGACGATGCGCGCGCAAGTAGGATCAGCGCTCGGCGATGTCGCGCAAACCTCGCAGGCGGTCGACGTGGGCGCGCAGGAGATCCGCCAGGCCTCCGACGACCTTGCCCGGCGCACCGAGCAGCAGGCCGCGAGCCTTGAGGAGGCCTCTGCCGCGATGACCGCGCTGGCTGGGAGTGTCGGCAGCACGGCCAAGGATGCGGCACATCTCCACGATTCGGTGCAGGAGGCTCACGGTGATGCCCAAGCGGGCGGCGGCGTGGTCGATGAGGCGGTTCAGGCCATGACCGACATTCACAGCTCGGCGCAGGAAATCGGCAAGATCATCGCGGTGATCGACGGCATCGCCTTCCAGACCAACCTCCTCGCGCTCAACGCCGGGGTCGAAGCAGCGCGCGCCGGGGATGCCGGGCGCGGGTTCGCGGTGGTCGCCAACGAAGTGCGCGCGCTGGCGCAGCGTTCGGCGGAAGCCGCGCTCGATATCAAGACCTTGATTGGCCAGAGCGCGATACAAGTCGAACGCGGGGTCTCGCTGGTCGGTCAGACCGGCGATACCTTCGCAAAGATCGTCGGCAAAGTTGGCGAGATCGCAGGCCTTGCGAGCAATATCGCCAGCACGGCGGGCACGCAGGCCACCAACATCGGCCAAGTGCGCGAAACCGTGCGCGAACTGGATGTAATGACCCAGCAAAACGCCGCGATGGTCGAGGAAGCGACCGCCGCCTCGCGCAATCTGGCGGGCGAGGCGGACCGCATGGCCGCGCTCGTCAGCCGTTTCACGCTGGGCAATATCGCTGGGCTTGGCGAAACCGGAATGCGTTACGCGGCCTGAGGGCTATTGCCGCCTCAAATATCCACCACGATCTTGCCGAAGTGCTCGCCCGAAGCTTGGTGCCGGAACGCCCCAGCCAGATCAGCCAGCGCAAAGT
>CAIKKO010000501.1 GCA_903828025.1 uncultured Sphingomonadales bacterium | reverse complement strand
TCTGGTTCGTCAACATTGCCTACACGCTGGCTGCCGGCAAGAAGGCCGCCGGCAACTACTGGGGCGAAGGCGCGACGACGCTGGAATGGACTCTGTCGAGCCCGCCGCCGTTCCACCAGTTCGAAACGCTCCCGGTGATTGAGGACGCGCACGCGCACTGATCCGAGCCTGACCGGACAATGAAAAGCGCCCCGGAAGCAATTCCGGGGCGCTTTTTGTTGCAAAAACGCGGTGAGCTTGATTGCCGGTGAACGGGATCAGCGCGTCCAGCGCGCAAACCAGTCTGCCAGCGCCTGCGGGGTGAGACTGCGGGCATCGGCCAGCGCCGTGACATGGCCCGCGTTGACCAGCTTGCCGCTGCGCGGATTGACAACGAGCAGCGCGGGAACGCCCTCCAGACGGTCTTGGATGCCAAAGCTGCGCTGGATTTGCTGGTTCTTGTCAAACCGGCCAACGTCGACCGAAACGACCTCGAATCGCGCGCTTAGCCAGCCCGCCAGCGGTTGGGTCGCCATGACCCCACCGAGAATGCGGCAATCGAGGCACCAGTTGCCGCCAAGGTCGATGAGCAGCAGCTTGTGACCCTTTCGGGCACGCGTCCGGGCCGCGACAACGTCCGCGTCGGCGTTGGCAGCTTCATTATAAGGCAGCGGCAGGGGGCGGGCGAGCTGTTCGAAACTGCTGATCGTCATGCGCGCAGGCGGCGCTGCCTCGGCCGCAGTCGGCAGCAACAGTGCAAGGCTCGCTGCCGCGCCGAAGGTTGAACGACCGATCATCCGATAAGCTCTCCGCACCTGCCGGGCGACTTGCCCTCTGAAACGCTTTTCATGCACCGCTGCACAAGCTATGGGCACGCGGATAATGAGCCAAGCAAAAACCATCACCCTGCCAACCGACTGGCGCGACTTCTTCGCGCTCACGAAGCCGGGTGTGATGCGTCTGGTCATCTTCACCGCGCTGTGCGGCATGCTCGCCGCGCCGGGGACGCTTAATCCGGTGCTCGCGTTCACCGCGATCCTCTGCATTGCGGTCGGCGCGGGCGGTGCGGCGGCGCTCAACCAATGGTGGGAAGCCGATCTCGATGCGGTGATGAAGCGGACGGCGCACCGTCCGCTGCCGGGCGGGCGCATGCAGCGCGACTCCGCGCGCGATTTCGGCTTTGCGCTTTCGGGCCTGTCAGTGATGACCATGGGGCTGGCGATCGGCTGGCTGGCGGCGGGCATTCTCGCGTTCTCGATCTTCTATTACGCGTGGATCTACACCGTATGGCTCAAGCCGCGCACGCCGCAGAACATCGTCATCGGCGGCGGGGCGGGCGCGTTTCCGCCGCTGATCGGCTGGATCGCGGTGACCGGGCACATCACGTTGATGCCGATCCTGCTGTTCCTGATCATCTTCATGTGGACCCCGCCCCACTTCTGGGCGCTCGCGCTGTTCGTGCAGATTGATTATTCGAAGGCGGGTATCCCGATGATGCCGGTGGTGGCGGGCGAAAAGTCCACCCGCTGGCAGATCCTGGCTTATGCCGCCGCATTGCTGCCGCTTTCGATGACACCGTGGTTCATCGGCGGCACCGGACGGATCTACGGCCTTGCCGCGTTCCTGCTGGGCAGCGTGTTCCTGTGGCTGTCGATCAAGGTGGGGCTGCGCACCAGCGTGCCCGGCGACGGGATGAAACCGGAAAAACGCCTGTTCGCCTATTCAATCGCCTATCTGTTCATCCTGTTCGCGATGCTGGTCGCCGACCGCTTCGCGACGCTATATGGCTTGCAAGCATGACTGAAATCCCGACCACACGGCCCCTGACCCCCGCCGAGACCGAGCAGCTGCGCGCCCGCCAACGCAGCCGCAACCGTGCGATGGGGCTGGTGCTGGGCTTTCTGGTGATCCTGTTCTTTGCGATCTCGATCGTGAAGATCACCGAGATGGCGAGGTTCCATTCCTGATGGCCACAACACTTGCCCCCCACTCGCGCCAGAATCGCAAGGTAGGCCTGATCGCCGCTGGCGCGGCGCTCGCCATGCTGGGGCTAGGCTATGCCTCGGTGCCACTCTACCGCATGTTCTGCCAGGCGACCGGCTTCAACGGCACCACCCAGCGCTCCACGGCCGCGCAGGCGGCGGGCGTGAAGGCGACCATGCGGCCGATCACGATCCGCTTCGATGGCAATGTCGCCAGCGGCATGCCGTGGCAGTTCCGCCCCGAGCAAGTGACGCAGGATGGCCATGTCGGCGAGCGCAAGATGGCGTTTTTCATCGCGAAGAACACCTCCAACCGGCCGATTGTCGGCCGCGCGATCTTCAACGTGACGCCCGAACAGACCGGGGCCTATTTTCACAAGATCCAGTGCTTCTGCTTCAACGAGCAGCGGCTTGAGGCTGGGGAAGAAGTGCGCATGCCGGTGATCTACTATGTCGATCCCGATATGCTGAACGATCCGAACGCCCGCGATGTTCCGGAAATCACGCTGTCCTACACGTTCATGGAAGCGGCGGACAGTGCGAGCGTTCCTGTAACAAATGCACGCGCAAAGCCTCTGGACCGCGCCGCACAGGCTCGATAAAGGCCTTTTCACTTGAACCGGGCCAACCCTTTGCGGGGGCGGCCCGAATTCTGACCTGGCATCCGTATCCGACGGGGGAATTCGAAGATCATGGCCGGCACCAAGAACCACGACTATCACATCCTTCCGCCTGATATCTGGCCGATTGTCGGGGCCTTCTCGGCGCTGACGATGACCAGCGGCGGTGTGCTTTCGATGCATGGCATGGCCGGCGGCAAGATCGTCCTGCTGCTGGGCGCTTTCGGCGTCGCGCTCACCTTTTTCTCGTGGTGGGGCAATGTCATCAAGGAAGCGCATGCCGGCGATCACACGCCGGTCGTGCAGCTTCACCAGCGCTACGGCATGATCCTGTTCATCGCTTCGGAAGTGATGTTCTTCGTTGGCTGGTTCTGGGCCTTCTTCGATTTCTCGCTGTTCCCCAACAAGCTGGCCGAAGTGGTTGGCGGGGTGTGGCCGCCCAAGGGCATCGAAGCGGTGATGAACCCCTTCGATCTGCCGCTGCTCAACACGTTGATCCTGCTGTGCTCGGGCACCACGCTGACCTGGGCGCACCACGAACTGATCCATGGCAACCGTGAAGGCCTGAAGCAGGGCCTGTGGGCGACCATCGCGCTCGGCATGCTGTTCAGCTCGATCCAGGCCTATGAATACATGCACGCGCCGTTCCCGTTCGGCCAGAACACCTACGGCTCGGCGTTCTACATGGCGACCGGCTTCCACGGCTTCCACGTGATCGTCGGCACGATCTTCCTCGCCGTGTGCCAGGCGCGCGTTTACAAGGGTCACTTCACCCCGCGCCAGCACTTCGGCTTCGAAGCAGCGGCATGGTACTGGCACTTCGTCGATGTGGTGTGGCTGTTCCTGTTCGTCGCGATCTACGTTTGGGGCGGCTGGGGCGCGCCGATCGAGTGATCGGGTTCCGGTGAGCGAAAGCGCAAGCCAAGATACGAAAGGGCAGGGCGGGATCACCCGCGCTGCCCTTTTCGCATGGTGCCCCTGCTGCACGGCGCGCACCTTGTGGGATGCGCCAGCGGCCTTCGCGCCCAGTTGCCGGGCCTGCGGACTGGCTTTCGCAGATTATGAACCCAAAGGGCGCGGGCTCTATCTCGTGCTGTTTCCGGTGACACTGGCCCTCATGGGCGGGGCGCTGGCGGTGGATGATGCGCTAATGCCCCCGCTGTGGCTGCTGTTTCCGGCGCTGGCGGTGATCGTGCCGCTGGCGATGATCGTCGCGCTGCGCTTTGCCAAGGCACTGGTACTGATCATGCGGCTGCGGGCCGCGGGGGTTCTGAGATGAAGCGGGTTCCGATCCTGCCCACGCTGATCGTGCTGTTGGCGGCGGCCTATATGGTCCATCTTGGCTTCTGGCAGCTTGACCGGCTGCAGCAGAAGGAGGCGATGCTGGCGCGGTATACGGCGGCGCAGAATTCCAGCGCCGAGGTTCCCTTCATTCCTGAGTCGAAGCTGGCCGAGGCAACGCTGTATCACCGCAGCCGGCTGGACTGTTCCTCGATCGGTGGCATGACAACCCAATCGGGGCGAAATGACAAAGGTGAGGCAGGCCTTGCCCACTATGCACGGTGCGGGACAACGCATGGTTGGGCCGCCACCGTCGTGCTTGGCTGGTCGCGTGATCCCTCCGCGCCGAACTGGGCAGGCGGCATGGTGACAGGCTGGGTCGCCCCTGGCCCGCGCCTTGTCGCCGATCCGCCGGTAGCGGGCCTGGCGCCCAATTCCCGGCCCGATCCAAACGACATCCCCAACAACCACCTCGCTTATGCGGTGCAGTGGTTCCTGTTCGCCGGGGTGGCGCTGGTGATTTATGCGCTGGCGCTTAGGAAGCGGATGCGGGCGGGCTGAGCCCAGCCTCCCATTCGTGTCGAGCGAAGTCGAGACATAAGGCGCGGCGC
>CAIKKO010000500.1 GCA_903828025.1 uncultured Sphingomonadales bacterium | reverse complement strand
GATCGAATGGCTCGAAAGCTGGCTGCAGCGCTATAACGGCGCGTTCGTGGTCATCAGCCACGACCGCACGTTCCTCGAACGGCTGACCAAGGCGACGCTGTGGCTCGATCGCGGCGCGCTCCGCCGCCGCGAGATCGGCTTCGGCGGCTACGAGGCGTGGCTGGAAGCGGTCTATGCCGAAGAGGCGCGCGCGGCCGACAAGCTGGATGCCAAGCTCAAGATCGAGGCGCACTGGCTCGAACGCGGGGTCACCGCGCGGCGCAAGCGCAACATGGGCCGCCTCGAAAAGCTGTGGGAAATGCGCGCGCAGCGGGCTGCGATGCTCAGCCCGCAAGGCGCGGCCAAGCTCGCGCTCTCCAGCGACGACGCCAAGAGCAAGGCGGTGATCGTCGCGGACAAAGTCACCAAGCGCTTTGGCGAGCGCCTGATCGTGGGCAACTTCAGCCTGCGCGTCACCCGCAAGGACCGCATCGGCCTCGTCGGTGCGAACGGTGCGGGGAAAACCACCCTGCTCAAGATCCTGACCGGCGAACTCGCGCCCGACAGCGGCACCATCACTCTCGCCAAAACGCTCACCCCCGTGGTGATCGACCAGCAGCGCAGCCTGATGGCCCCCGAAAAGCGCGTGCGCGATGTGCTGGCCGAAGGCGGCGACTGGATCGACGTGCAGGGGGTGCGCAAGCACATCCACGGCTACCTCAAGGACTTTCTGTTCGATCCCGGCATGGTCGAAGCGCGCGTCGGCACGCTTTCGGGCGGCGAGCGCTCGCGGCTTCTACTGGCGCGCGAATTCGCCCGCTTCTCCAACCTCTTGGTGCTCGACGAGCCGACTAACGACCTCGATCTCGAGACGCTAGATCTGCTGCAGGAAGTGATTTCCGACTACGACGGCACCGTGCTGATCGTCAGCCACGACCGCGATTTCCTTGATCGCACCGTCACGATCACGCTCGGCATGGACGGCTCGGGCAAAGTCGATGTGGTTGCGGGCGGCTATGCCGATTGGGAAAAGCAGCGCAAACAGCGCCTCGCCGGAAAGCCCGTCGCGCGCGAAACCGCAGACAAATCCGCCGCGACGCCACCCCCGCCTCCGCCGCCGAAAAAGGCCAAGCTCACCTACAAGGACCAGCGCGACTACGAGTTGCTCCCCGCGCGCATCACCGAGCTGGAAGCCTTGATCGCGCGCGACGAGGCCGCGCTGGCTAATCCCGACCTCTACACCAAAAACCCCGCCCGCTTCGCCGCCCTCACCACCGCGCTAGACAAAGCCCGCGCGGAGAAAGACGCGGCGGAAGAGCGCTGGCTGGAACTGGCGGAGATGGTGGAGGGGTGACAGGGGCAGCCCCTTTCACCCCAGCCCATAAAACCCTGCCACCCGGTCCAGCGCAAGTTCCAGCACCAGCTTGCCGCTGCGCGCAGGCCATGCGAGCGCTTTTTCCGCAGCCGGCACGCCCTCGCCCGCGCAGACCACGCGCCACAGGATATCGGCGAGGCCCGGCCCTGCCGCCGCCACTGCGCCATCGAACCGCCGCCGCGCCACGAGTTGGCGTTCGCCGCCGGTCAGCCCTTGTTCGCCGCCGCCGATCCGCACCGCGTCCCAGCGCATCGTGATCGAGGGCGCGAGCTCGGCGCGTTCCCAGTCGGCGCGCAGGCGCTCGCCCGCCGCGAACTGCACATCGCTGAGATGCCCGCGCGCGTGCAGCCACGTCAGCGGCGACTCGGCTAGATTCACTTTGACCGTACGCACCGCGCGCGGCCCCGCATCCCCGCCCCTTCCCCCGCCTTCAGCCGGGCGCACCCCGCCCTGACGGCGCGGTCCTTCCTCGGTCAGTTCACGATCAACCAGAAACTGTGCCATCCTGCCCTCCTGCTTGGAACATAAAGCGAACGATGCAGTCTTGCCGGAGAGGCATGCTTGTAGGAAAGCAGAAAAACTGTATGTTTCGCCGAGCCCTCCCGGAGCCCGCCAAGAGTGCGCCTTTCATGATCAACCGCATCCGCGATATCCGCCGTCAAAAGGGGCTCACGCTGGCCGATGTCGCGGCGCGTTGTGCCCCGCCGACCACCGCGCAGACGATCGGGCGGCTCGAAACCGGCATGCGCTCGCTCTCGCTCGTGTGGATGAACCGAATCGGTGCCGCGCTCGGTGTCGATCCCCAGCTTTTGGTCAAAGCCGAGGAAACGACCGAACCCCGGATCATTGCCCGCCTCGCCGCAAACGGGGCGGAGGCGCTCGCCAAACCGATGAGCGCGGTGTTTCCGGTCGGTTCGGGGGCGGAGCAGCTTGTGGTGATGGCGGTCGAGGCCGGCGCGGGCGAGTACCGCAGCGGCGATCAGGTGTGGCTGCGGCAGATGGGGCCAGAGGATTTCGGCCGCGCGCTCAACCGCGATGTGCTTGCCCCCCGCCCCGGCGGGCGTTTTGCGTTCGGCCGCATGATCGACCGCGATGGCGACCGGGTGGCGCTGCTGCCCCCCGGCATCGGCCAACGCCAGGTCGTGATCGACCACCCCGCCTGGATCGGCGTGGCCGAGCTGCTTGTCCGCTCGCTCTGATACGCCAAGACCTGCCGTTGAAACGCCGCCTGCTGTCGATTTCGACACTCTACCCCGCGCCGCCCCGCCCCGGGTTTGGCCGGTTTGTCGCGCGCCAGATGGAAACACTGGCCGCGCGCGGGGATTGGGAGGTGACGGTGATCAACCCCATCGGCCTGCCGCCTCCGCCGCTGCGGGCCATGGGCCGCTACGCCTCGCTGGCGGCGATCCCGGCGCTGGAGACTGGCGGGCCGCTCCCGGTCCACCACCCGCATTTCCTGCTCGTGCCGGGTCTCTCGGGGCGGTTCAACCCCTGGGCCATTGCGCGCGCGGTGCTGCCACTGGCGCGCAGGCTCCATGCGCAAACCCCGTTCGATCTGGTCGATGCGCAGTTCTTCTATCCTGACGGTCCCGCCGCCGCGCGCGTGGCACAAGGGCTAGGCCTGCCTTACGCAATCAAGGCTCGGGGCTCAGACATCCACTTGTGGGGAGGCCGCCCCGCCGCGCTTGCCCAGATGCGGAGCGCCGCCGTTTCAGCCGCCGCCGTGCTGTCCGTCTCGGGTGCACTGGCAGGTGACATGGAAGCGCTCGGCATCGTGCCACCGGGCGGCATCACGGTGCATTATACCGGGCTCGATCATGCGCGCTTCCAGCCCATCCCGCGCGCCGAGGCCCGCCAGCGGCTCACCGACTTGCCGGGACTTGTCTTGCGCCCCGCCGACCGTCTCGCCGTCAGTGTCGGCGCGCTGCTGCCGATCAAGGGGCAGGCGCTCGCGATCCGCGCGCTCACCAGCCTGCCCTCGGATATCCAGCTCGCGCTTGCGGGCACTGGGCCGGACGAGGCCGCGCTGCGCACGCTGGCCGCCAGCCTCGGCATCGCCAGCCGGGTGCATTTTCTGGGCTCCGTGAACCACGAAACGCTGCCGCTGCTGCTGAGCGCGGCCGATGTCATGGTGCTGCCGTCAGAGCGCGAGGGGCTCGCCAATGCGTGGATCGAGGCGCTCGCCTGCGGCGCCCCGCTGATAATACCCGATGTCGGCGGCGCGCGCGAAGTGCTGGACCAGCCTGCCGCCGGACGGCTCGCCGCGCGCAGCCCCGAAGCGATTGCCGCTGCGATCACGGAATTGCTCGCCGCCCCGCCGCCGCAGGCCGAAGTGGCCGCCGCAGCCCGGCGCTTCAGCTGGGATGCCAATGCGGCGGCACTGGCCGCGATCTACGAACGCGCGGCTGCGGGGCGCTGACCCTCAGACGCCTTCGCGCGCCATCCGTTCCTGCTTTTCGATGGCCGTCTCGGTCGGCACGAAGCTCTTCGGATTGACCTTGAGCCAGATCAGGATCGGCGCGGCCATGTAGATCGAACTGTACGTGCCGACGAAAATGCCCAGCGTGATCGCGGCGGTGAAGCCGAAGATCACCCCAGGCCCCAGCAGCAGCAGCGCAGTCAGCGTGATCAGCATCGACAGCGAAGTCGCGATGGTGCGGTGGAGCGTCTCGTTCACCGAAAGGTCGAGCAGCTCGGGCATCGGCATCTTGCGATACTTCTTTAAGTTCTCACGTATGCGATCATAGACAACGATCGTATCGTTGAGCGAATAGCCGATCAGCGTGAGCAGCGCCGCGACGATCGTCAGGTCGAACTCGATCTGCGTTACCGCGAACATGCCCAGCGTCAGGGTCACGTCGTGGACAAGGCTGAACAACGCGCCGATGCCGAACTGCCATTCAAACCGCAGCCAGATGTACGCCGCCACCGCCAGCGCCGCGAGCCCGAGCGAGAGCACCGCGCTGTGCCACAACTCGCCCGAGACTTTGCCCGAAACCGAATCGACACCGTCAATCCGTGCGTCGGCATGCTTGGCCTTGATATCGGCGGTGATCGTGCGCGCCATCTTGTCGGCAAGGCCGGTATCATGGTCCGCGCCCACCGGCAGCTTCATGCGGATCGAGATCTCGTTTGGCTTGCCGTAACGCTGGATGATCGGCTCGCCATAGCCGAGCTTGTCGATCTCCCCGCGCATGACCGCCACTGGCGCCTCACCACCGCTGACGAACGTCACGCGGATCATTTGCCCGCCGACGAAATCGACGCCGAGATTGAGCCCCTTGGTAAACACCAGCGTGAGGCTCAGCGCCATGAGCAGCAGGCTCGCCGCATAGAACGGCCCGCGCAGGCGCAAGAACTTGATGTTGGTGTTGTCGGGGACGAGCTTGAGCAGTTTCATCGGTCCATTCCCCTCACAGCGCGATTTCGGTCGGGCGCGCGCGGCGCAGCCACTGCGCGACCCACAGCCGGGTCATCGTCACCGCAGTAAACACCGAAGTCGCAATGCCGATCAGCAGCACGATGGCAAAGCCGCGCACCGGACCGGAGCCGAACGCGGCCATCGAAATCGCCGCGATCACGTTGGTGATATTGGCATCGAAAATCGCGCGGCTGGCTTCCTTGTAGCCCACCTCGATCGCCTGAAACACGCGCCGCCCCCGGTGCCGCTCCTCGCGGATGCGCTCGTTGATCAGCACGTTGGCATCGACCGCCGCGCCGATTGTCAGCACGAAGCCCGCGATGCCCGGCAAGGTCAGCGTGGTGCCGATCAGCGCCATGACGCCGAGGATCATCATCACGTTGAACACCAGCGCGATGCAGGCATAGACCCCGAACCGCCCGTAGGTGACAAGGATGAACGTCATCAGCGCAAGCGTGCCGACTGCCATCGCGATCATGCCCTTGCGGATCGAATCCGCACCGAGATCGGGTCCGACCGTGCGCTCTTCCACAACCTTGAGATCGACCGGCAGCGCGCCAGACCGCAGCGAAATGGCGAGGTTGTTGGCGCTCTCGGTGGTGAAATTGCCCGAAATCACCGCGCTGCCGCCCAGGATCGGCTCGTTGATGTTGGGCGCAGAGAGCACCTTGCCATCAAGGATGATCGCGAACGGCTTGTTGACGTTCTGCGTGGTCAGCTTGGCAAACTTCGCCCCGCCTTCGGTGGTGAAGGTAATCGCCACATTGGGCTCGTTCGTCTGCTGATTGTTGGTGAGCTGCGCATTGGTCAGCTGATCACCGCGAATGCCGCCGAGCCGCTTGACCGCGATCGAAGCGGCAGGCGCGCCTTGCTTGCCTTCGGCGTAGGGTACAATCTCGCTTCCCGGAGGCGCAATCCCGCGCGCAACATCGCTGGCGATCGCGCTGGTATCAACCAACTTGAACTCGAGCTTGGCAGTCTGGCCAAGCAGGTTCTTGAGCGCCTGCGGGTCTTGCAGACCGGGCACTTGCACCACGATGCGGTTGCTGCCCGAACGGATGATCGTCGGCTCACGCGTGCCGAGCGCGTCGATGCGCTTGCGCACGACCTCTACCGCGGTTTCCATCGCCTGCGAAACCGCCTGCTGGATACCCTCGTCGGTCGGGGTGAGCACGAAGCGGTTGCCATCGACCACGTTGATCGTCCAGTCGCGCGCACCAGTCAGCCCGGCACCGCTGGTGAGCGGCAGGATCGCCTCGCGCACTGCATCGACCTTGGCCGGGTTCTCGACCAGAAACGTCAGCGAGCCGTCACGGTTGGAGATATCGCTGATGCGGATGTCGCCGCCCGCCAGCTTGAGCTTGGTGCGCACCGATTCGTCCATGCCCTCGATGCGCTGCTGGCGCACCTGGCTGGGATCGGCTTCGAGCAGGATGTGGCTGCCACCCGCGAGATCGAGACCGAGATTGACCTTGGGCGCGGGCACGCCGGTCGGCAAGGCCAGCCCAAGGGTCGAGGTAATCGAAGGGATCGCAGCCAGCGCGAACACCAGCGTGATCGCCCAGAGCCAGATCACCTTCCAGCGCGGAAATTCAAGCATCGCAAACGGTCTTCCTGAAGGGGGGTCACGCAAGTCCGGATCGACCAGGACATGGGCCGCAGCGTCAATCGTTAGAAGTCAGTCGTTAGCAGTCAGTCGTTAGCAGTCAGTCGTTAGCGGGGGTCGAGCCGGCCGGGGGCAAGACATCGCCGATCGTCGCCCGCACTGCCTTGACGCGGACATTGGGGCCAAGTTCAAGATCGACCGTCTGTTCATCGACCTTGATGACCTTGGCAATCAGACCGCCTCCGGTGACGACCTGATCGCCCTTCTTGAGCCCGGCGATCTTGCCCTGCTGTTCCTTTTGGCGGCGCATCTGCGGGCGCAGGATCAGGAAGTAGAAGATCGCCGCCATGGCCACCAGCGGCAGGAACTGGAGATAGGCGGGGGGTTCGGCAGCGGCCGGGGCCGCAGCAGCAAGAAAATTGATCATGGCAGGGCCGTTCATGGCTGGGTACCGTCTTTCGTGAAAATCATCCGGCGCAGAAGGCACGAAGCGCAGCGGTGATACTCCCGCCGATGCCCCGGAACTGGCCGGTATTGGCTGGCGCGCCTAGCACCTTGATATGGCCAAGGCAATCAAAGGACGCAGCGCAGGCCCTTCGGCAAAGGCAGCGCGCTGCGAAGAAACCTTGACCAAGAAGCCTTGCTATCGCCGCAGGGCCTGCCTATAGGCCCGCGTTCCGGTCGGGACGTAGCGCAGCCTGGTAGCGCATCACACTGGGGGTGTGGGGGTCGGAGGTTCGAATCCTCTCGTCCCGACCAACGATTTCAAGTATTTAGCACCTCATCCTCAGCTTTTAGGTGAGGAAAAATTCGCCTCTGGTGGTGCGCTGGTGGTGCAAACCTCCGAAACGAGGTGAAACGCATCGCGTCGATATGCAACATGGTGGCCGCGAGAGAGTCGCCATGGCGGTGTCCGATGGGCACATTTTTGACCCGCTGAAGGGTCAGTGACATGACCTCCAAGCAGCTCAAATTCTCGTTCCTGGGAGTATCGGTTCGAGCGCTCTGGGTTTGGTCGCAATGACCGCTGCGGGCGGTTGGAAGAGCCGGCTCGCAAGAGCCACGCGATCGCACTCTATCCAGCACGCAAGATCAATTTCTGCGGCTTGACGGCAGCAGCGGATTTGCCGCTGCCGACAGTCTTTGAAACGACGGTCCTGCAAAGAGAACCTGCTCGCACGAGTGCGACGTCAGTATCTCCGCTTGGGACGAGCGTTGACCCATTCGGTGATCTCAAGGGCGCGCCACCGTATGCGGCCCGCACCGAAATCGATGGGCGATGGGAAATCGCCAGCCTGGACGCGCCTCCAGATGGTGGTCCGGCTCCGTATGCCGGTGATCTTCATGACATCTTGGCAAGTGAGCAGTTCAGGGACAGACATAGCAGCCTCATTCGGTTGGGTGGTTCATGGTTCTGGTTCCCTCCAAGTGATTGAAAACGCGCCCCGCTCGAGCCGTGCAACGCCACATTTAGCGGCTCGAGTTTCTGTTTTATCGGCGATGGGTCTCGAAGCGTCCTGATAGATGCCCTCGAAAGCTAGCGTTGCACGACTGCCGCGATCCAGGCGTCGATTTCCGCTTCCACCCAAACCACGCAGCGCGGCCCAAGTGATCGCCCTTTCGGAAAGCGCCCTTCTGACATGCGATGATAGATCGACGATCGCTTCAGCCCGACCCTTGCCATCACTTCCGGCAGGCGGATCAAGCGCGGGGGCGCGTTCCTCAAAATTGCAGGCTCTACCGCTTCAGCGGAAGCCTCGGGAACGCGCACAGCTGCAATTTGTGACATGGTCATGGTCTCCTCGTTTGGCAAATCCACCCCGATCCCCTCACCTGCCGAGCACGAGAGAAATGTCGCGCTCGGCAAAATCATCGATGTGTTTGGCCAGCAGCCGCGCCACGAGGCGCGAGGTGCCGATGGCCCAGCGCGGGCGCAGATCGGCTATGCGGGGGCCCAGCGTTTCGTTCATGGTCACCGGCAGGGCGGTGAGGAACTGATCGAGGAATGCGCCCGCGTCTTCACCCAGCCATTCAACCGCGAGATCCTCGTGCCCGAGGATGGCGAGCAGCAGTGCGCCGTTGGATGCCAGCCCACTCGCGTCGAGCACGCGCACAGCATCGTCGAGAGTGACGGCCTTCTCGCCGCGCAAGATCCGCAGAAAGGTGTCTTTGTTCATGCCTGCTGCGCGTGCGACCTCGCGCCGCGACTTGCCCGACCGGTCGACGGCAGCGGTCAGGAGCCGTGCCAGTCTTGCGTTTATCCCTAAGGTCTGTGCGCTGCAGGTCATGTCCACAATTGGTCCCACTTGGTTCGACTCGGACATGTAGCGCGAGTCCGCATTGCTAGGAACAAAAAAGAACATAT
>CAIKKO010000499.1 GCA_903828025.1 uncultured Sphingomonadales bacterium | reverse complement strand
GGCTGCCCGATGCGCTGGTGATCGACATCGCCGGCGACGCCTCGATCCAGATGAACATCCAGGAACTGGGCACTGCCACGCAATACCGCCTGCCGGTCAAAGTGTTCGTGCTCAATAACGAATGGATGGGCATGGTCCGCCAGTGGCAGGAACTGACTTACGAAAGCCGCTATTCCAATTCCTATTCCGACAGCCTGCCCGATTTCGTCAAACTGGCCGAGGCCTATGGCTGGAAAGGCATCCGCATCGAGCACGAAAGCGAGCTGGATGCGGGCATTCAGGCGATGATCGACCATCCCGGCCCGGTCTTCGTGGATTGCCTCGTTTCCAAGGAAACCAACTGCTTTCCGATGATCCCGAGCGGCGCGGCGCACACCGACATGATCCTTGAAGGCGATGCGGTGGCGGGTACGATGGACGACGAAGCCAAGGCGCTGGTGTGAGAGCGATGACCATGACCGATATCCCCACCGAAGCGCCCGAGCGCCACGTCCTCACCATCACCGTCGATAACGAGGCCGGCATTCTCGCCAAGATCGCGGGCCTGTTCACCGCGCGCGGCTATAACATCGACAGCCTGACCGTTGCCGACATCACCGATGGCCACGATGTCAGCCGCATTACCATCGTGACGCACGGGCCGCCCGCGATCATCGACCAGATCCGCGCGCAACTCGAACGGCTGGTGCCGGTGCACAAGGTCGTCGATCTCACCGAAGTCGGCCCCTATGTCGAGCGCGAGCTGGCGCTGGTCAAAGTCTCCGGCACCGGCAACAGCCGCGTCGAAGCCTTGCGCGTGGCGGAAATCTTCCGCGCCAAAGTGGTCGATACCACGACCGCCAGCTTCGTGTTCGAACTGACCGGCGCGCCGGAAAAGATCGACAGCTTCGTCAGCCTGATGAAGGAGCTGGGGCTGGTCGAGGTTGGCCGCACCGGCATCGTCGGCATGATCCGCGGCGCGCTGGCCGCCTAAAGTCACGGAAATTCGAAACCAAAGAGCAACCGAACCACCAAACACCCGTCACCCTGAACTCGTTTCAGGGTCCATGGTGCCGCAATCACCGCCTTCTCCGGCGAACACAGTGTGCGCGGCACGATGGATGCTGAAACAAGTTCAGCATGACGAACTGGACCAGAGGGAATACTACGATGAAAGTTTACTACGACGCCGATTGCGATCTCAATCTCATCACGGGCAAGAAGATCGCCGTGCTCGGCTATGGCTCGCAGGGCCACGCCCATGCACAGAACTTGCGGGATAGCGGCGTCAAGGACGTCGCCGTCGCGCTGCGCGCTGGTTCGGCTACCGCCAAGAAGGCCGAAGCCGCCGGGTTCAAGGTGCTCAGCAACGCCGAAGCCGCCGCTTGGGCCGATATCCTCATGATCCTCGCGCCCGATGAGCATCAGGCCGCGATCTATGCCGAGGACATCCATGCCAACATGAAGCCCGGCGCGGCGCTCGCTTTCGCCCACGGCCTCAACGTCCACTTCGGCCTGATCGAGCCGCGCGCCGATATCGACGTGATCATGATCGCGCCCAAGGGCCCGGGCCACACCGTCCGC
>CAIKKO010000498.1 GCA_903828025.1 uncultured Sphingomonadales bacterium | reverse complement strand
CGGCTTCAGCGGCGGCGGTGACCGGGGCGGCTTTGGCGGCGGTGATCGCGGCGGCTTCGGCGGCGGCGCTCCGCGCGGCGGCGGTGGTGGCGGCTTCGGCGGCCCGCGCGGTCCGGGTGGCGGCGGTGGTGGCATGCCTGCGCAAGTCGTCGGCACCGGCAAGGGCGTCGTCAAGTTCTTCAACTCGCAAAAGGGCTTCGGCTTCATCCAGCGTGAAGACGGCGGTGAGGACGTGTTCGTTCACATCAGCGCGGTTGAACGTGCGGGCCTCGAAGGCTTGGCTGAAGGCCAGCAGCTTGAGTTCAATCTGGTTGATCGCGGCGGCAAAGTGTCGGCTGCCGATCTGCAGGTTGTCGGTGATGTGATTGCGGTTGCGGCCAAGCCCGCCGCGCCGCAGCGCCAGCTGACCGGCGAGAAGGCCACTGGTACGGTCAAGTTCTTCAACGCGATGAAGGGCTTCGGCTTCATCACGCGTGATGACGGCCAGCCGGACGCGTTCGTGCACATCAGCGCGGTTGAGCGTTCGGGCATGCGCGAGCTGAACGAGGGCGACAAGCTTGAGTTCGACCTCGAGGTGGATCGCCGCGGCAAGTATTCGGCTGTCAACCTGACGCCGCGACAAGACTGATCCGGGTGCCAGGTCGCCGGTGGATCACCGGTAGCCTGCGCCCTCCAACAGATGCAGGTGGCGACCCTTCGGGGTCGCCATTTGTCGTTTACGATAATGCTCCCCGGCCAACTGCGGGAGCCCAAGCGAGAAGGAACCGTGTCATGTCGATCACTCCGTTGATGCCCGTCTATCCCCGGTGCGGCGTGCGTCCGGTGCGCGGAGAGCATTGCCACCTGATCAGCGAGGACGGCACGCGCTTTCTCGATTTCGCCAGCGGCATCGCGGTCAACCTGCTCGGCCACAGCAACGAACACCTGATCGCCGCGATCCAGCGGCAGGCCGCGACGCTGATGCACGTCTCCAACCTCTATGGCAGCCCGCAGGGCGAACATCTGGCGCAGCGGCTGGTCGATCTGACGTTTGCCGACACGGTGTTCTTCACCAATTCGGGCGCGGAGGCAGTGGAATGCGCGATCAAGACCGCGCGTGCCTATCACCAGCACGCGGGCAACACCGATCGCTATGAGCTGATCACGTTCAAGAACGCGTTCCACGGCCGCACGATGGCCACTATCAGCGCTTCCAATCAGGAGAAGATGCACAAGGGCTTCATGCCGTTGCTGCCGGGCTTCAGCTATGTCGAGTTCGATGACCTTGAGGGCGCGAAGGCGGCCATTGGGCCGCAGACGGCGGGTTTCCTGGTCGAGCCGATCCAGGGCGAAGGCGGCATCCGCGATGCCTCGCCCGAGTTTCTGCAGGGCCTGCGCGATCTGGCCGACGCGCATGATCTCATGCTGGTGTTCGACGAAGTGCAGTGCGGCGTGGCGCGCACGGGCAACCTCTATGCCTATGAGCAATACGGCGTCGTGCCGGATATCATGGCGACCGCCAAGGGCATCGGCGGCGGCTTCCCGCTCGGCGCCTGCCTCGCCACCGAGCGCGCCGCGCGCGGCATGGGCCATGGCACCCACGGCAGCACCTATGGCGGCAACCCGCTGGCGATGGCCGCCGCCGAAGCCGTGCTTGATGTCGTCGCCGAACCGGCGTTTCTGGAAGAGGTCAAGGCCAAGGGCGAGCGCCTGCGCGGGCGGCTCGAGCAGTTCATCGGCAACTACCCCGATCTGTTCGAACTGGTGCGCGGCCGCGGGCTGATGCTCGGCGTCAAGATGAAGGTCGAGCCGCGCGCTTTCGTGGCGCATATGCGCGACAACCACCAGCTGCTCACCGTGGCGGCGGGCGACAT
>CAIKKO010000497.1 GCA_903828025.1 uncultured Sphingomonadales bacterium | reverse complement strand
GAGCTGATCTCCGAAGGCAACATCGGCCTGATGCAGGGCGTCAAGAAGTTCGAGCCGGATCGCGGCTTTCGTCTGGCGACTTATGCGATGTGGTGGATCAAGGCCTCGATCCAGGAGTTCATCCTGCGTTCGTGGAGCCTGGTGAAAATGGGCACCACCGCAGCGCAGAAGAAGCTGTTCTTCAATCTGCGGCGGATGAAGAAGAACCTCGAGGCGTTCGAGGATTCGGATCTCCACCCCGATGACGTGCGCAAGATCGCCACCGACCTCGGCGTGTCCGAGACCGAAGTGGTCAACATGAACCGGCGCATGATGATGGGCGGCGATGCCAGCCTGAACGTCTCGGTGCGCGAGGACGGTGAGGGTTCGTGGCAGGACTGGCTGGTCGATGACAGCCCGCTGCAAGACGAGACTGTGGCCGACGCCGAGGAAGCGCATATGCGCCATGCCCTGCTGGTTGAGGCGATGGACAGCCTGAACGAGCGCGAGCGCCATATCCTGACCGACCGCCGTCTGGTTGACGAGCCCAAGACGCTGGAAGAGCTGAGCCAAGTCTACAATGTCAGCCGCGAGCGGGTGCGCCAGATCGAAGTGCGCGCGTTCGAAAAGCTGCAGAAGGCGATGCAGCGCATCGCGGGCGAGCGGCACCTGCTGCCGGCCTGAAGCGGCGGTTCAGCGTGAGAGCAAAGGCGGCCGGGGGAAACCCCGGCCGTTTTGCCATCAGAACTGCCGCGCGAAACCGATCATCAGCGCGTGGTCCGGCGCGCCCTGACTCATACCGAGATCGAACTCCAGATCGATCTGCAGCGAGCGGCCCGCGCGCCACGCGGTGACCACATCGACCCGTGCATCGGTCGATGCGCCGTCCGGGTCCTCGTCGCGGTAGGCTGAAACTTCGGCGCCGAGCGAGAGCGCCTTGCCGAGGCTGTGGGAGAGGCCTGCCACGCCGCCCCACGCCACATGACGTCCGTGGCCCGAGCCATTGACCGCAGCGTCGATCTCCGGCGTGAAGGCCAGCGAAAAGCCCGAGGGCAGCGGCAGCGCGATGGGCACGAGCAGCCCCGCGCCCCAGTCTCCCGCGCCGCCGGGGGCGCTGCCCACGGGAAGCGAGACAAAGGCCTGCACCGCCAGTTTCGCATCGTCCTCGCCGCCAAAGCTGTGGCGTAGGCCAATGGTTGCATCCCCTAGCCCGCGCGCCTTGGTGATTGCGCTGCCCGTGCGGCTGCGTTGTTGGCTCCAGCCGCCGATTTCCAATTGCACTTCGGTCGACTGGCCAAGGCCAATCCGCGCGACCGTATCGGCCAGCGTGACCGTATCGTCACGCGCGCCGGGGGTTGCGGAATGGTCCCAGCCGAGCGCGCCGACTTCCACCATGACCTGTCCGGCATGGAGCGTGCAGGGCGGGGTGCCGATGCCGGGGCGGTTGACGCACAGGTCCGGCGCATCGTCCGCGCGGGCCCGTTCCGGGGCGATGGCCGGAGCAAGCAGCAGGAGGGCGGCAAGGGTGGCAGAGCGCAAGGTGTTCATAGCCGACGCTCTATCAGGGGGAACACCCCGGTGCAAAGCCGTGCGCGCCCGATTGCCAGCGGCCGAGCACCGGGGCATACTGGCCACTCATGGATGAAGATCTGCTGAAGCTCAAGAATCCGCGGCCCGCCGCACCGCGTCCGCCGGGCCTGCTCCACCGCGCGGGCTGGTTGATCGCGCGGCTGATCGCGGCATTCCTGTTTCTCAGCACCGCGCTGGTGGTGATTTACCGCTTCGTGCCGGTGCCGGTCACCTTGACGATGGTCTTTGATCCCAACGGTATCACCAAGACGTGGATGCCGCTCTCGCAGATTGATCGCAACATGGTCGACGCCGCGATTGCGGGCGAGGATGGCAAGTTCTGCCAGCACAACGGGTTCGATCAGGAAGCGATCCTCAAGGCGTGGGAGCGCAACCAGGAAGGCGGGCGCATTCGCGGCGGATCGACGATCAGCCAGCAGACCGCCAAGAATGTGTTCCTGTGGCAGGGCGGCGGCTATCTGCGCAAGGGGCTGGAAGCCTGGTTCACCGTGCTGATCGAGGCGATCTGGGGCAAGCGGCGGATCATGGAGGTCTACCTCAATGTCGCCGAGACCGGGATCGGGACTTATGGCGTCGAGGCGGGCGCGCAGCGCTATTACCACAAACCGGCCAAGGACCTCACGCGGGTGGAGGCGGCGCGGATCGCGGCTGCCTTCCCGCAGCCCAAAGTGCGCGCGGTGGCGGGCGCGACAGGGGCTACGCGCCACCATGGCAACGTGATTGCGGCGCGCGTGTCCACCGTGCGGGCGGACTACGATACGTGCGTCTACAAGTAGACCCGCGTTTTTGGCAGGCGCACGGCCAGCCTGTTGGGCTTAAGCGGACCGCAGTTGGCGCAGTTCCGCAATTGGGCCGCTATCGGGGAGAGCCAGTACCATGCCGCAGATCATCATCCACGCCTGGATCGAATTCGCCGATGCGGCCACGCGCGACGAGGCCATCCGCCTGACCGCCCCGATCCAGTGGCGGACCCGCACCGAGGAGCCCGGCTGCCTCGAATATGCCTTCGCCGCCGATCCCTGTGTGCCGAACCGTGTCACCATCCACGAGCTGTGGGAGGACCATGCGTCGGTGCTCGCGCATTTTGTCCACCCTTGTTACGAGCAGATGCGCGATGCGCTGGTTGGTCTGAAACCAACCGCGCTGTGGAATCGGTTGTACGAGGTCGGGCGCGATTGCCCGGTCTATCCGGACGGCGGCGGCATCCGCACCACGCTCTTCGAGGACGGGATTTAGCGTCCGCTCTCGGTCAGCGTAAGGCTGAAGTCTCCGCCGCCTTCGTTGATGCCGAGGCCGCGCACGCGCAGCAGGACGTGGCCGTCAGCCGCTGCGGTGAAAGCGGCCACTTCGCCGCCGCCGCGGCTTACGTCGACCGTACGCTGCACGCTGATGCCGCTTGCCAGCGCACCGCTGGCGGGTTCGAGCGGATCGGCCAGACCCACGTCGAGCGCGAGATCGAAGGCCGCGCTCGCTTCCACTTGGTAGGACCGCCCCGCGCGAACCGAAATATCGTAAAGCGCGCTGTCGGCGACCGAGGTGAGCGTGCCGTGCGCAGGTGCGCCGGGACGGAGCGCGGCGGGCGGCACCGGCGCGGGCGGGGCGGGCAGTTCGCGCACCTCCAGCGTGATATCGTCGGCCTCCTCGCCGAGCGACTGGATCTCGACGATATAGGTGCCTTCGACGTGCAGCTTGCGCTGGATCAGCGGGTTGAGCCCTTCGCTGTCGTCATCCTCGCCCAGCAATGCAGGCTTGCCGTCTGCTGCTGGGCCGACAAGGTGCATCGTGGTGTCGGTCTGCGAGGCGGCGGCGATGCGCACCCACTGCCCGGCCTTGCCCTCGAACGCCCAGGCCCGAGGAACCTGCGGCGCGAGTCGGGCGAACACCGTATGGCCGAGGATCAGCGGCTCGGCATCGCCATAGGGTGCGCGCATGGTCCGCAGGGTGAGAGTGCGAGGCCCCGGCGCGGCGTTAGCGGCTATCGTGTAGCGCCCCGCCGCCGGCGCGGTGAACCGCACGAGGCGTCCGCCGCCAGCGAGGGGGGCGGTTTCGACAGCCAGCGCGGCTCCGGCCATATCGCACACCTCAACTGGCGCTTCATCGCCGCCGGTCAAGCTGCCGGCAAGCGTGATCTCGATCCGCTCGACTTCGCCCAGATCAATCGCGAATCGCTGCAGGGTGCCGGGGGTCAGTGTTTGCGTTTGGCCCGCTGCGAGGTACGCTGCGGGGCCGATGCACGCGGCGCTGCGGCTTTGCGCCTGCGCCGGACCGGCCAGCACCAGTGCGAGGCCTGCAGCCGTCGCTCCAAGGCCTGCGCCGCGATGTTTCATTGCTATCCCCAATCCGCGCAAGGCAATCGCGATTCGTGCCGACATCTTGCCACATCTTTTTCAGCGGGCGCATCAATAACCGCTCTGATGAAGCGGTGGCGACAGCACGCGGGCGTCCGCTCACTGCGTCCCGAATTCAGGTCGGTATCGGAGAGGGTTCGCCCTGCACGGTGATGATCCAGCGGGCGGTGCCTTCGAGGCCCACCGCAGCAAGCTGACCCGAAGCGAAGGCTCCGGTATCAAGCCCGATGCGCAGGGCCGAGACATGCGGATCATCGACGATGGTGTGGCCGTGGACGACCGCAAAATTCCGCGCCTCCTGATTCTCGATGAATTCCCCGCGAATCCAGCGCAGATCTGAAACCTTCTGGTCTTCGAGCGCGACGCCCGGGCGGATGCCGGCATGGACGAACAGGTAGTCGCCGATCTGGATCTGGTCCTCCATCGCTTCCATGAAGGCGATGTCTTCTGCCGGTACGGCGGACTGCATCATTGCGCGCAGCTCTTCAAGGGTGGCGCGGGTGTAGGTTTCGGGATCAATCGGATAGCTTAGCAGGGTTTCCTTGCCGCCGTGGCGCAGGAAGTGGCGCAAGGTGTCCTCGTGCCTGAAGCTGCCGAGGAACATTTCCTCGTGATTGCCGGCAAGCATGCGCACCCGCCGCCGCTTGGCCCATTCGCGCGCCGTGGTGATGACCCCGGCGCTGTCAGGCCCGCGATCGACCAGATCGCCGAGCAGGATCACGGTCGTATCCGCCGGGGCGTGTCCTTTTTCTTCGGCTTCGATGCGCGCGATCATCTGGCACAGGAGATCGCAGCGACCATGGATGTCGCCGATCGCATAGACGCGCTGCCCATCCGGAATACGGGTGACCGGTTCAGCCGCAGGCCGACCATCAAGAAGCGAAAGCAATTTTTTCAGCATGGAATTTGGGCCTGACACTCCGAATATGGTCTCGAAATCATCACGTACAAGGCAACATCGCGACGTGGTGCGCAATTGCAACAGAACGTGGCAAAGGCACGATCGGTTGAAAAATCGCTCTTGTGCAATGCAACATGACAAGGCAACAATTAGTTACAGAGCGAAGGAAGGTCGCGCGTACGACCCTGCCACGCTCCGTGCAGGTGGGACGACGCGTCAACCAAAACAAAGGATTTCCCATGCGTACGTCCAGCAAGGCCCTTGCGGCCGCAACTTTTGCTGCCCTGAGCTTCCTTGGCACCGCGCCCGCGATGGCAGACGAGGCGGCTCCCCCCAGCGACATCACCGTGACCGGCGCGGCCACGATCGCCAGCCAGTACCGGTTCCGCGGCGTTGCCCAGTCGGACAACCGCCCGGTCGTGCAGGGCACTTTCACGATCGCCCACAAGTCCGGTTTCTACATCTCGACTTGGGCGTCGAGCGCATCGGGCACGACCAGCCCGCCGACGATCAACATCGGTGGCACCGAAATTGATATCTACGGCGGCTACACGCACGCGATCGGCAGCACCGGCGTAACGATTGACGGCGGCCTCTATGGCTACGTCTACCCCGGCGCGACCACCGGTAACGTGTGGGAAGTTTATGGTTCGCTGACCAAGACCTACGGGCCGGTTTCGGCCAAGATCGGCGCGAACTTCGCACCCGCCCAGAAGGTGTTCAACTACAACTTCACCTCGACCCATCGCAGCAATCTTTATGCCTATGTCGAACTGGGCGGTTCCATTCCGGGCACCCCGTTGAGCATCCATACGCACCTGGCGCATACGGGTGGCGGGTTCGACTATCCCAAGCCGTTCTTTGATTACAACGCAGGGATTACCGCGAAGTATAAGAACCTTGGGCTTGATTTCGCAGTGGTCGGCACCACGGCCACGCGCAGCAACTTTGCGACGAGCTCGATCTGCAGCGGTTCCGGCTCGGCGAGCGCGATCGACACGTGCGCCAGCGCATTCTATCGCACGACCAAGCCGGTCGGCGTTGTTTCGCTGACCGCGTCGTTCTGATCGCCTAGACGGACGTGCATCTGGGGGCTGCGCCGCATGGGTGGCGCAGCCCCTTTTTGCGGGCAGCTTAGCGCAAGTAGAAATCGATCGTCGTCACCACGCGAACTTTCTTGAACGGGCTGTCCGAAACACCCCAGCCGCCGCCCGAATCGCCGTCGCGCGCGCTGACTTCGAAGTAGCCCTGCGTGGCGTTCTTGATTCCGCCGACGCCGGTGCCGCTGTCCTTGGCAAACTGTTCGGCACCCATGCGGGCGTCACGCGTGGCCTCGGCGATCATGGCGGGCTTGATCGCGTTGAGCTTGGTGAACGTATAGGCCATGCCCGACCCTTCTTCGAGCAGGACCCCGCGCCGCACCAGATCGAACTGGCGGTGCACCGCGCTTTCGGCGCGCTTGATGTCGTTGGTGCGCAGCGCCATGCGCTGGTTCACCGTGAACGTGGTGGCAACGACGTTTCCGGCCGAATCGCGTTCCTTGTTGATCGTGACGTTCACGCCGGTGGGCTGGAGCGCATCGGCGGGAAAGCCGAGCCCTGAAAAGAACGTGCGAATCTCCTGGCTGTCGTGATCGACGCTGGCCTGCGCGCTCGCGAGATCCGGTGCCGTCGCGGCGTAGCTGATCGTCCAGGTCGCAAGATCGGCAAGCACCTCGCGCTCGGCGACACCGCGCACGGTGACCGAGCGGTCAGCCCCCTTGAAGCGGTGGAGCCCTTCCCCGAGCAGATAGCTGCCCGCGATCATACCGACTGCGAGCAGGCCCGCGAAGGCAAGCGCGGGGCGCAGCGCGCCCTTGGGGGCCATGCGCGCAAGAAAGGTTTGGGAATCGGCAGCAGCCTCACTATCGGTATCAGTATTGGAATCTGGCACGGAATGGTCTCCCTGTCGGGCATTCAGCCCTGAGACAAACTGTGCCATTCTGTCGATGAACCGAGTTTGAACGCTGAAGGAGACTCTGTCGTGACCAAGTTTCTCCACGCGATGATCCGCGTGACCGATCCGGAGGCGACGATTGCCTTCTTCGAGCTGTTCGGCGTGAAGGAAGTGCGCCGCTTTTCAAGCGACAAGGGCCGCTTCACGCTGATTTTCCTCGCCGCGCCGGGCGAGGAAGACATCGCCGAGGTCGAATTGACCTACAATTGGCCCGCCGAAGACGGCACCCCGGCCGAGGTCTATGGCGGCGGGCGCAATTTCGGCCACCTCGCCTACCGGGTGAGCGATATCTACGCGACGTGCGCGAAGATCATGGCGGCGGGCCACGTGATCCATCGCCCCCCGCGCGATGGGCACATGGCCTTCGTGAAGAGCCCTGACGGCATCTCCATCGAGCTGCTGCAGGACGGGCATCTCGAACCCGCTGAGCCGTGGGCGAGCATGGAAAACACCGGCACCTGGTGAGGGGTGGCTGCGCGCCCTTGGCGAAGTCTACTCAGGCTTCGCTGGGGTTAGGCGCAGCAGGCGCATCGAGCCGGGAACCAGATCATAGCCGTGGCTGCCCGGAATGGCGGCGGCAAAGGCGG
>CAIKKO010000496.1 GCA_903828025.1 uncultured Sphingomonadales bacterium | reverse complement strand
GGATGTCTCTAACCACGTCCGCCTCGAAAAAACGCGCAAGCTGATCCTGAAGAGTCACAACACTTCCGTCTGCGATCCAGCCGCGCCTTATCATCTCCCGAATGGGATATCGGCTCTGAAGTTTTCCACGGATTGCGATGCCGGGATCGGGCGCGGAAGCACGCGACATCCGGTAAGCCATCTGAAGATTCGCGAAAAACTCCGCCGGAACGTCAAATGCGGCACCCATAGTTACGGCCATGTCTGCGCTTATTCCCCGTTTTCCGGTGAGGATCGCATTTACGGCTTGCTCGGAAACTCCCAGAACATACGCGAGGTCACGCTGGCACCATCCCTTCGTTTCCATCTCTTCTTTTATGTAAGCGCCCGGATGCAATTGTTGCCCCTTTCAATCGGTCAGTGCCCGGATGGCTTGAACAGTCCAAGCATCGCGGCTACCGCCGCCGTGATGAGGGATAGGAGGGTGAGCGCGCCACCAACGACGCCGAGTAAAATCCACATGCCGCGCCCACTGGCGCGCGTCGGGCGGCCCATTCATTTTTATGCTACCACGGTTACGGTATCGCAAGTATAGAGCGAGCCGAATCTCCCACCGCTCGGCCCCGGCGGATGACGCGCGCCCCCAGTTTACCGGAGGTCGCTCAAGGAGTCCTCAATTCCGCCCCGCCCCGCGATCTCCGCTCCCCGATCCGCTTGTTGCTCACGAGATCCTGGAGCGTGTCGAAGATCGCGCCTGCCCACGGCTGGTCCTCATACGGGGCCGGAACGTGGTTCAGGAACTTCACGATCCCGACGCCGCCGCCAAGCCCGAAGGTAGCGGCCAGCGCGGCCACATGGTTACCGATCCACAGTGCGATGTCTTTCCACATTCCCTATACCTCCACTCGCACGCACCGGCAAGCGCCTGGGTCAGGGCATTTCGCCGGAACTTTCTTCACCCCGTGCAACGCGGCATCGATATCACGGAGCGACTGGTGAAACATCTCCAACTCCCACGTGCGGCGCTTCAGTTCCCCGATGACTTCCCGGTACATCTTCGCCCGCTCTTCCTCGACCCGCCGCCGTCTCCGCTGGTTGTCCCACGATGCCGTAGCCATCGCAAGCGCCGCCGCTGAGAACACGACCGCGACGGACTGTGCAAAAGCGTCCACTTATCGCCATAATACCGCACTATTTAGGCGCATTACCCTTTGGTTTTGACGCCAATGAATTCGAGAAACTTGAACAGCGGATCGAGCATCGCGATTATGAGCGCGAGCACTGCGATAACCTTAGTACCTGAGCGCGCCGACGACTTCCCGGCTTCAAGTATTCGGTCAATGTGCGTTTCGGTTTGCCTGATTCGATTTTCCAGATGCTCGTCGCTACGCTTCTGGGTCTTGGTCCATTCGTGAAATTCTGCCTGAAAACTGCCGAGCTTTTCAACGACCGCGACAAGCCTCTCTTCGACTCTTACCAGCCTCGCGGCGTCTTCTTGCTTGAATGTGAGTGAATCTGGCAATTTATCAGTCCCCTTACAGTGTCCCGATCAAGATGTAGGTCGCTAGAGTAATACTCGTGGGGTTTATCCATGCGCCGCCCTGAGAGTTCGAAAACGATACAGTATTGCCTGCGCCGCTAATCGGTGCGGAAACAGTCGCGCTCGTAGTCCCTGCTGTAGGGGTTATGGTGAACGGCGATGGCCCCGATCCACTGCAATTGATGAGGCAGTAGAACGTCCCGCCGTTCCCGCCCGCAAGGATGATTTGCTGGCATCCGCCCGATGTGCCACCGTTCGGCACAGTTGACCCGTTCGTCAGACATGAGTTGCCGGTGGAGAACGTCGCCCCACCTGCAAGTGTGAGGGTGATCGCT
>CAIKKO010000495.1 GCA_903828025.1 uncultured Sphingomonadales bacterium | reverse complement strand
GTCGCGCTCGCGCGCCTCGCCGAAAAACAGGGTGTGGCCGTGCCCGATGCCGGCCTCACCACCTTTCGTCCGCCATTCACGCCCGTCACCATGGGCCTCCTGGCGGGCGCCGGCGCACGCAATGCGGGGGCACACGTGCGCCGGATCGCTCTGCACGATCTGCACGCGGCGCTGGATCCTTTGTGGCAGCCGCTCGGCTACTGGTTCCGCCCGCGCGCCTATCCGGTGGGCGGCGAGACTCTGGCCGAAGCCGCGTTGCGCGAAGCGACAGTCGTTCGCACCAAGGTCGGCCTCACCGACGTCTCCACGCTCGGCAAGTTCGAGATCACTGGCCCCGATGCGGCGGCGCTGCTCGAAGTGGTCTGCGCGACCACGGCGGGCAAGCTGGCGGCAGGGCGCGGGCGCTACACCTTCATGCTGCGCGAGGACGGCTTCGTGTTCGATGATGGCACGATCTGGCGGCTGCCGGGACAATTGGATGAGCAGCGCTTCCTGCTCACCAGCTCGACCGGCGGCGCGGACCGGATGGCCGGGCACCTCTCATATGTGCGCAATTCGCTGCGGCCCGATCTGCGTTGCTCGGTGGTCAATGTGCAGGAGCATTACGCCGGGATCGCGCTCGCGGGCCCGCGCGCCAGTGCGGTGCTGACCGCGCTGACGGGCGCGGACGCGCCGCGCCATATGTCGACAGCACCGGGCACGATTGCGGGCACGCCGGTCCTCGTGCTCGCGGCCAGCTACAGCGGCGAACGCGCGTTCGAAATCTACATCGAGGCGACGCAGGCTGCGCCGGTGTGGCAGGCCATCGCCGACGCCGTCGCAGCCGAAGGCGGCGCGCCTTACGGGCTTGAGGCGATGGAGCTGCTGCGGATCGAGAAGGGCCATGTCGTGGTCGGCGGCGAAGTCGACGGTCGCACCACGCCCCGCGATCTCGGGCTGGACAAGATGCTCAACAAGGCGGGCGGCTTCATCGGCGCTGAGGGGCTGGAACGGCCTGCGCTCAAGGCGGCCGGGCGGTACAATCTGGTCGGTCTGGAATCGCTTGAGGGTCCGATTGCCGAGGGCGCGATGTTGGTCGGCCGCCCCGGAACTTCGCCGCAAGGCCATGTTACCGCCGCCACACGCCGCATTCTGGAAGGAGGATCAATTGCGCTTGCGCATCTGCTCGATGGCCAGTTGCGCCACGGCGAAGTGGTAACCGCGACATCGCCGACACGCGGGGTGTCAACCAAAGTGCGCGTGACCTCACCGCACTTCTATGATCCGGCTGGGGAGCGCTATCGTGACTGACGCCGCAACGATCACGGCTTTGCCCGCCGCGCCGCTCCATGCGGTGGAGATCTGGAGCAACCCGCAGGCGGTCGCCGCGCGCGCCGAGCAGGCGCTGGGCTTCGCGCTGCCGCCCATGGGCCATAGCGTCGGCAATGCTGCGCTGACGCTGCTGCGGTTCGAGCCGACTGTGTGGCTGGCGGAAGGTGACGTGTCCGCGCTCGGCGATGTGCTGGGCGAGGACGGCGCGGTCACCGCCATCGGTGGCGGCCTTGTGCGCTTCCGTCTTGCCGGGCCGGGCTGGCGCGAATTGCTGATGGAAGGCGGCGTTTTTGACAGCCGCGCCGCCGCTTTCGGCCCCGGCGCAACCGCCGCAACGATCATCGACCATGTCGGCGTGCGGCTGCATGTCGAAAGCGAAGAGGCCTGCGTGGCCTATGTTCCGGCGAGCTTTGCTGCCTCGCTGGAGCACTTCTGGGAAGAGGCGCTGCCGCTGATTGGCGTCTAAGCGGGAACCTCTACGACCCGCGCTTCGATCCCGCCGCCGGGCAGGCGGCGTTCGCGGACCCGCAGCGCCACCGTCGCGGCCAGCGAGACCAGACTGAGCGAGGCGAACATCACCAGCATCGGGTCATAGCCCTGCGGGTTGGCGGGCCCCGCATGAAACCAGTCGTTGAGTGTGCCCGCAGCAGTGTTTGAGAGCGCGAGGCCGAGGCTTTGCAGCATGTTGATGATGCCGAACGCGGTGCCGCAGCGGCGGCGCTCGACCAGCATCGCGGTCGAAGGCCAGATCACCGCCGGGATCACCGAAAAGCTGAAGCCCATCAGCGCGGTGGAGACCCACAGCGGCCAATGGGTGAAGGCGAGCACGGTGAAGGTCAGCGGCATCAGCGCCGCACCCACGACCAGCAGTGTGGCGCGGTGACCGATCCGGTCGGCGATCAGGCCGAACACCGGGGTGGCAAAGATCGCGGCGGCAAACACCCACGAATTGGCAATGCCCGCCTGCGCCAGCGTGATGCCCTTCACGTCCTGAAAATACTGGATCGAGAAGGTCGAGCGGAACGGGAAGAACACGCTGGCAAACAGCACATTGAGCCACAGGATATACCAGAATGAGCGCGAAAATCCGGTGAGTTCGCGCCAGTGAAAGCGCTCCGAAGGCTGGCCGGCATCGCGCAAGTGCGGCAGCCGCCGGTCGATCCACCAGTATAGTCCGGCGGTAAGGATGCCGAGCGCGGTCAGAAACGCCGCAAGCCACAGCGGCGGCTGCCAGCCTCCCGCATAGAGCCCGGCGGCCCAACTGGTCGAGGTATCCGCAGCATACGAGCCGATCCGCGCGGTCGAGAAGAACAGCGCCACCGCCAGCGCCGCACCGCCCTTGTGAAACCACTGCGCGAGGCCGACGAGCAGGGCGATATACAGCGTCTCGTGCCCGAGCCCGAACAGCAGGCGGCCGAAAATCATCAGCTCGTAAGGCTGGCCGACCGCCGTGAGGAACGCGCCGAGCGCGGAAACTCCGGTAGCCAGCAGCGCCGCCTTGGCCGCGCCGATCCGGTCGATCAGCACGCCGCCGACCACGGCAAGCGCGACGTTCGGCATGCTGAACACCGCGTTGAGCAGGCCGATCTGGGTCTGGCTGAAGCCGCGCTGGGTGCGCAGCAGATCGGCAATCGGGGCGATCACGTCGAGGTTGTAGTAGCTGCCCATGATGGTCAGCGCCGAAAGCAGCAGAATGACGTACTTCCAGCGCGTATCGGCCACTACGGAATGTCCCTCCAAGAGTGCGCCTGCCGTTGCAGGCGTCAGTGTAGGCGTGCGCCTTGCCGCCGCAGTTCGGTCTGGACCGCGCCGATATCGAGATCGCGCACGCTCTTGCCCGTCTTGACCGCGATGGCCGCCGCCGTGCCCGCACCCTGGCCCGAAACCGCGCAGCAGGCCATGTTGCGCACCGCTGCATGGCTGGTCTTGTCGCCGCCGATGACCCGGCCGGCCACCAGCAGGTTCTCGACCCCCTTGGGCAGCAGCGAACGATAGGGCACATGGAAATAGCGGCCCGTGGTGGGCAGGATCAGGATGCCGTAGCCGTCGATGAATTCGGGAAAAATGCCAATCGAATCCTCGAACCGAGCCTGATAGCGCACGTCGTCCGAAGTGAGATTATAGGCGGCGTCGATCTTGCGCGTGTCCCGGATGCCGAGCGTCATGCCGAAGTTGCGCAGGCGCGCATCCTCGCAGCCGGGCATGAACGCCTTGAGCGCGTCGATTGCCAGCATCGCATTGCGGCGGCCCTCGATCTCGCCCTTGGTGAGGTGATCAGGGTTGGTGCCGTCATAGTTGAGGTGGACGAGATTGAGGTAGGTGAGGTCACCCGAGTCGGAGACCGTGCCCCAGGTCCCGGCAAGTGTGGCGAGGTTGGGCGGCAGAATGCCGGCCTCGATGGCCTTCTTGAACGGCTTGCGCAGGAACGGGGAGAACATCTTGTCCTCCTTGCCATCGGTTTCGATGTCCCACTCGCCGTTGC
>CAIKKO010000494.1 GCA_903828025.1 uncultured Sphingomonadales bacterium | reverse complement strand
TGATCAGGTTGTCGATATCGTGGCTGCGGCCAAAGCTGTCGGCCACAGAAGTGCGGGGATCGGTGCCCATGATCGTGCCGCCCATCATGTGCGCGGTTGCCATCGGGCCCGCCCATGGCTCGGCCGCGCCGCCCGCCGTGATAACCTTGAGCCCGAGCTTTGCCGCCATGTCCGAAAGTTTCACCGATTCCGGGGCAAATGTGTGGATGACGCGCGGTGTCCTGGTGCCGCCCGGGCCGCTGCGGCCAGAAAGTTCCACCCGGTTCTCCCGCACGGGCAGGCCTTCGCCAAAGCCGAACATCACCGCCAGATGGTGCACCGCGCGCGCCATGAACGCGGTCAGCTCCGCACCGAACAGATCGGCCCGGGCCATCGCCACGCCGAGCAGATCGTTGGGCTTCATCGTGGGCGCAAGCTGCCACTGGAGGCTGCCGAACGCCCCGCCGCCAAGGCTTTCCTTGCCGTAGTGATCCATGTTCGTGGCCTGTGCGCCTGTCACGCCCATATAGTTTTCGGTCTCCTCGCCGTCGAAGAAGCCGTAGACCGAGGCGATCGAGTGGGTCATGAAATAGCGGCCGACGAGGCCGGATGAATTGCCCGCGCCGCTCGCCCAATCGCCGCCGGTGCTGTTGAGCAGGATCGCCGGATTGGAGACGGTCGATGCCGCAAGAATGACCATGTCGGCGGTCACGGTGCGAGTGGTGCCGGCGCTGTCGATATATTCGACCCCGGCCGCCAGCCGCGCCGTCTTGCCCGGTATCAGCCGCGTGACATGCGCGCCGTTCACGAAGCCAGCGCCCGCTTTCACGGCGCGCGGGTGATAGGTGACGAGCGGATTGGCGAGCGCGCCGATGGGGCAACCGGCATCGCACCAGCCATCATAGAGGCAGGCCGGGCGGCCCTTGTAGGGCTGCGACAGGATGGCCATGGGGCTCGGCGCGGTCTTCATGCCCAGCGCATGAAAGCCTTTTGAAAGCAGCCGGGCCTGCGCGAATTGCTGCAGCGGGGGCAGGGGATAGGGCGCTCCGGCCGGACGCCAGATCTCGGCCTCCGCATCGCCTGATACGCCGACCTCGTCCTGAATGCGGTCATAAAACGGGCGCAAGTCGGCATAGCCGATGGGCCAGTCCAGCCCTTTGCCGTGATCCGATTTCATCGTGAAGTCGGACGGCATCAGGCGCGGCCAGGTGCCGTAGTGGTGGAGCGCTGCGCCGCCGGTGCCCCATCCAGTGTTGAACCCCGCGCCGAACGCGTTGGCCCCGGTCGATTCGATTGCTGGCCCGCCCCAGCGCAAACGGCGTGACCAGATTGACGAGCTGTAGAGGTCCGCAGCCTTCCAGTCCGGTCCGGGATCGAGCACCAGCACCGATTTGCCCGCCTCTGCCAGAACGGCGGCATAGAGGTTTCCGGCCGCGCCAGCCCCCACGATTACCGCGTCGATCCGGTCTGGTTCGTGCTGCCTGATCATGCGCCTACCAGTCCCCCGGCGGTTCGATGTGGGCCATGTACGGAACCTGCATCCGCGCGAAGGCGGCGCGGGTGCCGTAGACCAGATCAGCTGCATCGCTGCGTACCGCGAGGTAGAACAGCGCCGCTGGCGGGCCTTGCCACGGCGCCAGCGTGCCGGGCAGCATGGCGGCAATCAGGGGTTTGGCCGCTGCGGCGGACACTTGCGTGAACGGCGCACCCAGCAAGGCGCGGCTCGCCGTATCCAGCGCGGCAAGGCCTGCCTTGTAGAACGCGTCATGCGGCGGCAGCACATCGAGATAGCGCGCCGTGAGCAGCGAATCCGGGTGGGGACGGGCGAGATTGGCATCGACGAAATGGGCAATCCCTGCCGCGCGAGCTCCGGGCACCAGCGCTTCGCCGAAGGCTTCGAGCAGCGCGGATTCCTCGGCCGAAAGCATGGTGAGCGCCGCGCCTTGCGTGCGGGCTTGCGCCGGAGACAGCAGCAGGTTGGCCCCGCCGACCTGAAAGGCGAACAAGCCCAGCGCAGCCGACTTCAGCAAAGTCCGCCTGTCAGGGCTATGGGCGTCCAAGGCTTGCTCTGTCTGCATCCACCTCGATCTCAGGAGATATTTAAAGCTTAAACTAAATCGCCTTTCTGTCCAGAAACATTTTGAGCTTCCGGCGCGCCCGCGCTAACGCTCGCATAGAGTTTCGATTGAATTTCGATGCGAAGCGGTGGTGGAGAAGTATCATGAGCGATAACCCTGAAATCGGCCAATTTGTTCAGACCGGCAGCTACCGCACCAACGTCCATGATCACGGCAGCGGGCCCGCCATGCTGGTGCTGCACGGTTCGGGCGCGGGTGTCTGCGCCTGGGCGAACTGGCGCACGTTCATTCCGGCGATGCAGGACAAGTTCCGGGTCATTGCCCCCGATCTCGTCGGGTTCGGCTACACCGAAACCCCGGCCGATTTCGAATTTCGCTTCATGGATTCGTGGGTCGAACAGATCATCGCTCTGCTGGACGCGCTCGGGATCGAAAAGGCGCATGTCGTGGGCAACAGCTTCGGCGGTTCGCTGGCACTGTGGCTGGCGGCGAAGCATCCGGAGCGGTTCGATCGGCTGGTGCTGATGGGGCCGGGCGGCTGGCCGGTGCGCGTCAACGAAAACCTTGAACTGCTGTGGGATTTCAAGCCGACGGCCGAGCACATGAAGCAGGCGATGAGCGTGATGGCGTGGAACCAGTCGCTGATCACGGATGAACTGATCGCCATGCGGCTCAAGGCCTGCTCACGCC
>CAIKKO010000493.1 GCA_903828025.1 uncultured Sphingomonadales bacterium | reverse complement strand
AGCACATCGCCCAGCGGCCCCACGATCATGCTGCCGCCCCGGATCAGCGGGCGGTCCGCTTCCCACGGCCCCGGCCCTTGCCCCAGTTCGGCGGGTGAGGGCTGGGTCTGGCAGCAGCTCACCACGAAGCAGCGGCCTTCGTGCGCGATGTGGCGCATCGTGCTGCGCCAGATGTCGCGGTCGTCCACCGTTGGCGCGCACCAGATTTCGACGCCCTTGGCGTACATCGCGGTGCGGAAGAGCGGCATGTGGTTTTCCCAGCAGATCGCCGCGCCCAGCTTGCCGAAGCCGCTGTCCACCACCGGCATGGTCGAGCCATCGCCCAACGACCAGATCAGCCGCTCGGTGCCCGTGGGCATCAGCTTGCGGTGCTTGGCGCATACACCGTGCTCGGGCGTGATGAACACCGCGGTGCAAAACAGCGAGGAGCCCGCCCGCTCGATCACCCCCAGCACCAGCGTTGCGCCCGTGCGCGCGCTCAGCCCCGCGAGTTCGGCCAGCTCCGGCCCGTCCATATCGACCGCATTGGCATAGTAGCGCGCAAACGCCTCGCGCCCCGCAGGCAGGCGGAAGCCCAGCTGCGTGCCGAACGCCTCGCCCTTGGGATAGCCGCCAAGCAGCGCTTCGGGCATTACGACGAGGCTCGCGCCCGAGGCCGCGATCTGCGGTTCGAACGCCAGCACGTTGGCGAGGGTCGCGGCCTTGCCCGCGTAATCTGCCCCGATCTGGAGCGCAGCGACGGTGATGATGCTCATGATGCGCAGCCTAGCGCCGAATGCGCGCGCCGCAACCGATCAGAGCAGCGAAACGCGCCGCACCGCAGGCAGCGCCCCGCCCCCGGCTGATCGCCCCAATCGCGCACGTTGAGCACGCCGCCATCGGCGCGCAGCTGCGCCACGCGCGCCAGATCGACCGCGCCGAACACCCACGCGCTCTCGCCCTCGGCCCCCAGCGCGATCACCCCATCCTCGGGCATTTCGCGATCGGGCGGCCCATAGATCCCCGCCGCGCCCCGGTTGACATCGACCGCGGGCGACCACTCGGCCAGCCCCACGGTCGGCGCTTGCACCGCATAGCACTGGCCTTCCAGCGCGCGCGCCTGCGCCCCGATCCGCACGCGCCAGTAGCCGTGGAGGCTATCGGTGCAGCTGGGCACCAGCAGCACTTCGGCCCCCGCCTCCACCGCCGCGCGGGCGAGCAGCGGAAACTCGCTGTCATAGCAGATCAGCACCGCGATCTGGCCCAGCGCGGTCTCGAACAGCGCGAGGCCGTCCGCCCCCGGCGAGACAAACCACTGCTCGCGCTCGAACCGCGTCATCACCAGCTTGTCCTGCGTGCCGGCTTTGCCGTTGGGCGCGAAC
Organism: uncultured Sphingomonadales bacterium; assembly: GCA_903828025.1. Taxonomy (GTDB): domain Bacteria; phylum Pseudomonadota; class Alphaproteobacteria; order Sphingomonadales; family Sphingomonadaceae; genus Novosphingobium. Next base: position 473 of record CAIKKO010000493.1, on the reverse strand, counting down.
AGCCGCGCGGCGTTGCGATAGCGCCCGTCGGCATCGCGGCGCGGCAGGCTGGCCGCGAGGATATGCAGGGCGTAGCGCGCCGCCAGCGCGGCATGCAGCGCATCGACGCGCGGCACCAGCGCGGCCACGCTGGCGAGCGAACCCGCCAGATCGCCCATGGTTGCGGGTTCAAGGCTGGCGAGTTCCATGCCGCCATATTCGGGAAACACCGCCAGCGCCGCGCCCCCCGCCGCCGCCTCGGCCACCCAGCGCGTGAGCTTGGCTTCGTAGGCCGCCCAATCGGCGAGCGGCTCAATGGGATATTGCGCGGCGGCGATGGTGTAGGGCGACACGGTCATGCGGTTGGTCTTGCCCACCCCAAACCCCTCCCGCAAGCGGGAGGGGCTTCCAGCGCCGCGCCCGCTTCCCCCCGCCCGCAAGCGGGAGAGGCTTTCCCTGCTTCCCCCCTCCCGCTTGCGGGAGGGGTCGGGGGT
>CAIKKO010000492.1 GCA_903828025.1 uncultured Sphingomonadales bacterium | reverse complement strand
TCAAGCCCGAATCGGTCAACCACTACGAAGTGGGCATCAAGACCCAGTTCCTCGATCGGAAGGCCACGCTCAATCTCGCGATATTCCGCACCGATATCGGCAATTATCAGGCGCAAGTCTCGACTTACACTGTGGGCGCGCTGCGCGGCTACCTCGCCAATGCCGACAAGGCGCGCACGCAAGGCGTGGAACTGGATGCCTCGTTCCGGCCGAGCGAGCGCTTCAATATCTACGGCAACGGCGCTTATACCGATGCCAGATATGTGAAGTTCAGCAATGCGCCGTGCCCGCCCGAGCTTTCGGGCGGCAAAGCCCAGCCGCTCGATGCAAACGGTGTGCCTATCGGCAGCGCCGATCTGCCGGGCACGCCGGGCGGGATCAGCCCGCCCTCGTGCGACACTTCGGGCGCGCGCCTGCCGGGCGTTTCGAAGTGGTCGTTCTCCTATGGCGCGGAGGCCAACCTGCCGGTCAACGCGTTCGGCGTTGATGGTCAGGCCTACCTTGGCTTCGACGGCAATTACCGTTCGAACTGGTCGTCGAACGGCACTCCCTCGGTCTATACCAATGTCGATGGCTACGCCTTGTCGAACGTCCGCCTTGGCTTCCGCTCGGAGAAGGGCTTCGATGTGTTTGGCTGGGTGCGCAACGCGTTCAACGTCAACTATATCGACCAGCTTGCAGTCGCCTCGGGCAGCACCGGGCTGATCGTGGGCAACGTGGGCGATCCGCGCACGTTCGGCGGCACGGTCAAGGTCTCGTTCTGAGGCGAAGGGCAGGGCTGGTGACCTCGGTCGCCGACCCTGCCTCCGCCAGCTTCATATCACAGCACGAAATCGCCGACATGCAGGTTGACATGCCCGTCGAGAACAATGCGGAAATCGGCGATTCCGTCTCCATTCGTATCGCCGAACACAGTTGTTTCGTGCGTACCGAGCACGAACCGCAATTCGCCGACCGTGTGGTGAAAGTGCGCGCGGCCGATAAAAGCGAAAGCCTGATGGCCAGGGCTCAGGCTATTGGCATCGGCGCCAGAGAGGTCGATCCTGTCATGCTGGGCGTGCAGGAAATCGGTAATGTGATCGGCGCGCGCGCGGACGACGCCGCCAAAATCGCCATCGGCAAACACAAAGGTGTCAGCCCCTCCACCGCCGGTGTACAAGTCCGTTCCGGCTCCGCCGATCAACGTGTCGTTGCCCTTGCCGCCCAGCAGCGTGTCCGCGCCTGCCAGACCGCTCAGCGTATCATTGCCGCTGCGGCCATCGAGCCGGTTGTCCGCCGCGCTGCCGATGATCCGGTCCGCGCCGTGATCTGATCCGATCACGGCCTCGAAGTTGAGATACGTGCTGCCCAGCGCCGCGCCTCCGGCTGCCTGGCTCCGGTCGAGCGCGAGCGTGACGGCAGGGCCTTGCGAGAAATCGAGCGTGTCATAACCGCTGCCGCCATCAATCCGGTTGTGCACATCGCCGACAATGAACCGGTCGTTGCCCGCACCAAACTGGATTGGGCCTTCGATTTGCCCGGAGTGGTTGTCGATGAAGTCGTTACCCGCGCCAAGATAGATCGCACCGAGGATCGTGCCGTGATTGATCAGGCTGTTCGCTGCATCGGTCAGGTGGATCGCGCCATTGATTGTACCGTCGTTGGTGAGCTTTGCCGCGCCGCCAGTGAGGGCGATGGCATCGTCAGACGGGAGGGCTGCCGTGATCGAGCCGGTGTTGGTGAGGGTGATGTCCCGCGTGCTCGCGGCGATGACCGCGCCCTGGATAGCGCCCGCGTTGTCGATCCCGACATCGGTGACGGCATGCCCCGCTCCGATCAGCACCGCGCTGGTGGTGCCGGTGATGGTGCCGTGGTTTTCCAGACGCGCGTGGCCTGCTGCGATGCTCACCGCAATGCCGGTCGCGGTGACCAATCCGCCCGCTTCGACAACGAGTGCCTGCGTGTCGGCGAATGCGCCATCGAAGGTAATTCCGGCGGTGTCGCCCGTGACGAGGCCCGCAATATCAACCGCGTGGCTGGAGCCTGACGCGCTGATTGCCGCCGCATCACTCGATGTGATCGCAATGCCGTGCGGCACTTCGAGGTCGCTGCCCGCCGCGAGCGACAGGCGAACCCCGGTGCCGAAGCTGTTTTTGGCAATCAGAAGCGACATCGCCCGGTTCCTCTTGCGGGTTTGGCGCCCAGGTTTCCATCCGGGCTCATGGAGCCCGGCGATTCGCCCGCTTTGCAGGCAGCCCGGCGTCCTTGCCGCAGCATGGCGGCGCTGGCAAACGCAGGGCCGAGATCGTCACATCGTGATGAGATCGGGCCGCGTCGCTGCCGCGACGTGCGCAGGTCGGGTGCTCAGCGGTTGCCGTCGATAAAATCGCCGAGCATGCCGAGCGCGGAGCCCTCGCCGCGATTGCTGCCGCCGCCGGGCATCGCCGCTGCGACTACGCGGCCCGCGAGGCGCGCGAAAGGCAGCGATTGAATCCACACCTTGCCCGGCCCGGTCAGCCGCGCGAAGAACATGCCTTCGCCGCCGAACAGCACGTTTTTCACGCCGCCGGCCGCGACAAGGTCGAACGTGACCGAGGGGGTGTAGGCGGCCAGACAGCCGGTATCGACATGAAGCTCTTCGCCCGCACGCAGTTCGCGCTCAACCAATGTGCCGCCCATATGCACGAACACCCAGCCGTCGCCTTCCAGCTTCTGCATGATGAAGCCTTCGCCGCCGAACAGGCCGGTCATGATGCGGCGCTGGAAGGCAATGCCGATGCTCACGCCGCGCGCTGCTGCGAGGAAGCTTTCCTTCTGGCAGATCAGCGTACCGCCCAGATCCGAAAGCTTGAGCGGCAGGATCGTGCCTGGCACCGGCGCGGCGAACGCCACGCGCGCCTTGCCCATGCCGCGGTGGGTGAACACGGTGGTGAACAGGCTGGCCCCGGTGACCAGACGTTTGCCAGCGCCCAGCAGCTTGCCCATGAAGCCGCCGCCATCGCCGCTTTCGCTACCGTCGCCGAACACAGTGGTCATCTCGATCGAGGCGTCCTTCCACACGAAGGCACCGGCTTCGGCCACGGCGCTTTCGCCCGGATCGAGCTCGATCTCGACAAACTGGAGTTCGTGGCCCTTGATCTCGAAATCGACATCGTCGGCGCTGCCCGCGCTGCGGGTGTGGCTCCAGGGGCTGTTCGCGGCCATTGCTCGGGTCCTCTCACGGTTCTGCGGCAAGCCGAGTTATAGCCGATCAGCTGCGGGAAGCAGAAGCCTTTTGGGAAGGACAGGCAGCAATTTCATCCGGCCACAACAACGCGAAAGCGCTGCTTTCGTCGAGCGGGCGGCCGAGATGGTAGCCCTGTCCGAACTCGCAGCCCATCGCCCGCAGCGAATCGCCCTGTTCGGAGGTTTCAATGCCCTCGGCCACGACCGAAAGGTTGAGATTGGACGCCAGATCGAGAATCGCGCGGATGATGTTGCGGCTCTTGGGATCATCCATCGAAGCAATGAACGAGCGGTCGATCTTGAGCGTGTCAAACGGCAGGTTCTGCAGATAGCTGAGCGAGGAATAGCCCGTGCCGAAATCGTCGAGGCTGGTCTTGACCCCCCAGCCGCGCACTTGTTCCAGCACTTGCCGCGTCTGGTCGGGGTCGATGATCGCGACCCCTTCGGTCACTTCGAGCCGCACGCATTGCGGCGGCACGCCAGTTTCGTGCAGCACGCGCTGGACATGCGCGGAAAATGTCGGTTGCAGAAACTGCTGGGGCGCGATGTTGATGCTGATGTAGGGCAGCTCGTGCGGCTCGTAGCCCCGCTCGGCCAGCGTGGTGTGGAGCCGGGCCATGGCGTTGCAAGCCTGCCGCAGCACCCAGTCGCCGATGAACACGATGAGGCCCGCAGCCTCGGCAGCGGGAATGAAGCGGCCGGGTTCGAGCATCCCGCGATCGGGATGGTTCCAGCGGATCAGCGCCTCGAACCCGCGCAGCCTGCCGATATCACCCAGCGCGAAGATTGGCTGGTAGTAGAGCGCGAACTGACGCTCGCGGATTGCGTCGCGCAGCTCGTTTTCCAGCGCCATTCGGTTGCGCCGCTCCGATCCCAGCGCTTCACTGAACGTGACCACGCCGCCGTGCCCGCCGGACTTGGCCTCGTACATCGCCAGATCGGCATCCTGCCGGATCTGCTCGATATTGGCATAACCGTGCGAACTGTGGGCTATGCCGATCGACAGGCCGACATTGACCGTTTCGCTGTCGATGGAAATCGCGGGCTTGAGCGCGTCGATCAGTGCGCAGGCGAGGTCCATCGCCACCTCGCGCCGGGGCAGCGCATCGAGCACGATCACGAATTCGTCGCCGCCGACGCGGGCGAGCGTGGCGCGCCATGTCCGTTGATCGGTCTGCCGCCGCCCGCCCGCCTGACGCGTGATCACCGCATCGAACCGCCGCGCGGTCTCGATCAGCACGATGTCGCCGGCATGGTGGCCATACTTGTCGTTGATCGCCTTGAACCCGTCGAGATCAATCACCAGCACGGCGAGGCCGGTGCGGTCTTCGGGCAGGCGTTCAAACGCCGCGTACGCGCGTTCGTCGAGCAGGGCGCGGTTGGGCAGGCCGGTCATCGCATCGTGCAGGGCATCGTGCAGCAGCGCCGCGCGGGCGCGCTCGCGTTCGATCACCCGCGCGAGCTGGGTGCCGGCCTGTGTCACAGTCAGCAGCACGCCATCCTTGTCGAGCATGACCGAGCCTGAGAAGAACTCGAGCACACAGACGATTTCCTCGCCGATCATGATCGGAAAGGCGCAGGCCGAGCGAATGCCGCAGGACTTTGCCTCGCTGCTGCGGCAGAACGAGCCCTCAAGCTCCTCTTCGTCGATCCAGTGCGGATGCCCGTCGCGCAGCACGCGCCCGGGCAGGCCTTCGCCTTTGGTGAAG
>CAIKKO010000491.1 GCA_903828025.1 uncultured Sphingomonadales bacterium | reverse complement strand
TCGCTGCGCTGGCAGGGGCAATGCCCCGATTGCGCCGAATGGAGCACTTTGCAGGAAGACGCGCCGGAGACGGTGTTTTCCTCCAAGCACGATCTTTCGAGCGGCGGGCGGCCAGTCGCGTTCGTGGCGCTCGATCAGCCGGTGAAATTGCCCGAGCGGCGCAAGACGGGTCTGGCGGAGTTCGACCGGGCGCTGGGCGGCGGGCTGGTGCCCGGCTCGGCGATCCTGATGGGCGGCGATCCGGGGATCGGGAAATCGACCTTGCTGCTGCAAGCGGCGGCGCGGGTGGCCGAGGCGGGCGGCGCGGCGATCTATATCAGCGGTGAGGAAGCCTCCGACCAGGTGCGGCTGCGCGCAGACCGGCTCGGGCTTGGCAAAGCGCCGATCCGGCTCGCGGCGGCGACTTCGGTGCGCGACATCCTGACGACGCTGGGCGGGATGGAAGCGCCCGCGCTGCTGGTGATCGATTCGATCCAGACGATGTATTCCGATCAGATCGAGGGCGCGCCGGGCACGGTGAGCCAGGTGCGCGGCTGCGCGTTCGAGCTGATCCGCTATGCCAAGGCGAGCGGAGCGGCGGTGGTGCTGGTGGGGCACGTGACCAAGGACGGCACGATCGCGGGCCCGCGCGTGCTGGAGCATATGGTCGATGTGGTTATGAGCTTCGAGGGCGAGCGCAGCCATCAGTACCGTATCCTGCGCGCGCTCAAGAACCGCTTTGGCGCGGTGGACGAGATCGGCGTGTTCGCGATGGCGGGCGCGGGGCTGGAGGAAGTGGCCAACCCCTCGCTGCTGTTCCTTTCGGGCCGCGATTCGCCGGTGCCGGGTAGCGCGGTGTTTCCGGCGCTGGAGGGCACGCGGCCGGTGCTAGTCGAGATTCAGGCGCTGACCGTCAAGCTGCAGAGCGGGGCGACCCCGCGCCGCGCGGTGGTGGGGTGGGACAGCGGGCGGCTGGCGATGCTGCTGGCGGTGCTCGAATCGCGCTGCGGGCTCAATTTTTCGTCGGCGGAAGTCTATCTCAACGTGGCGGGGGGCTACCGGCTCACCGATCCGGCGGCGGATCTGGCGGTGGCGGCGGCGCTGGTCTCGGCGCTCGCGGACCGGCCTTTGCCCGACGGCGCGGCGTGGTTCGGCGAGATATCGCTGGCCGGTGAAGTGCGCCCGGTGGCGCATGCCGCGATCCGGCTGCGCGAGGCGGCCAAGCTGGGGTTTGACAAAGCGCACGGGCCGGCCGGGGCCTATGAGGCCGTGCCGGGCCTCAAGTTCGCGGCCATCCAGCTTCTGCCAAATCTCGTTGACCGGGTGATGGGCGGCACGTAGTTTCAACAGCATGACCGGCTTCGATTATGTTGTGTTCCTGATCGTTGCGGTTTGCGCGATCGGCGGGTTTTTTCGCGGCTTTGTCGAGGAAATTCTGGCGCTCGCCGCCTGGTGCGTGGCGATGTTCGCGGTGCGCTATGGCCATGAGCCGCTGACGCTGATCCTCGCCCCCTATCTCAAGAACGAAACCGGCGCGGGCGTGCTGGCCTTCGCGCTCTTGATGCTGGTGCCCTATTTCATCACCAAATATGCCGCCTCGGCGCTGGGCAGTGCCAGCCGCACTTCGGTGCTCGGGCCGATTGATCGGCTGCTGGGCTTCGGTTTCGGCGCGATCAAGGGCTTCGTGATCATGGTGCTGGGCTTCTCGCTGCTGGTGTTCGGCTACGATGTGGTCTGGGGCGTGAACGGGCGGCCGGTGTGGATTTCAGCCGCGCGCACCTATCCGTTCCTCAATGCCGCGAGCGAGGAACTGATGACGATAATCGCCGACCGGCGCGAGGAAGCGGCGAAAGCAGCCTTGGAGCCGAAGCAGGACTCCGCCGTGGGCGATGAGCCAAAGCCCAAGCCCAAGCATCACAAGCACGCTGCCGCCAAACCATGACAGCCCCCGCGCGCACGCTCTACACCCCCGCCATTCTGGCTGCCGCGACCGCGCTCGCCGACTATCCGTGGGACGATGCGCTGGCGCTGCGGGGCGAGGCGCGCTCGCGGCGCTGCGGCAGCACGCTCGCGCTGGGGCTCGGCGTGGACGGTGCGGGCCGGATCACCGGCCTTGGCCTGCGCGCGCATGCCTGCGCCATCGGGCAGGCCTCGGCGCACATCTTTGCCAGCGCGGCTGCCGGGCGCATCCGCGCCGATATCGTCAAGGCGCGCGCCGAGTTGGCGGGCTGGCTGGCGGGCGAGTCGGGGGAGCCCGATTGGCCGGGGGTGCTGCTGATCGAACCGGCGCTGGCCTATCCGGCGCGCCATGATGCCATCGTGTTGGCGTGGGACGCGGCGCTGGCGGCGCTGGCATGAGGATTCGTTGATGACGCGCTGCGCCCTTTCCCGCTAGCGTTTGCTTCGCTACAGCCCGCGCCTTGAACAAAAGGCCGGGATGCCATGCAAGGCACCGCGCGAGGGATGGGAACAGGGTGGGCATGGCTGAAGCGAAGGACGGTGTGACCAATCCCGCAGCTGAACCGAGCGCGGCGGAGATCCGGCTGGTGGTTGCGGCCTCCTCGGTCGGCACCGTGTTCGAATGGTATGACTTCTTCATTTACGGCACGCTCGGCGCGATCCTGTCGAAGGCGTTCTTCCCCACCGGCAATGCCACGCTGGAAATGCTGCTGTTCTGGCTGGTGTTTGCGGTCGGCTTCGGGTTTCGCCCGCTCGGCGCGGTGCTGTTCGGCTATCTGGGCGACCGGCTGGGGCGCAAGTATACCTTCCTCGTCACCGTCACGCTGATGGGCATTGCCACGGCGGGCGTGGGCCTGATCCCCCCGGCGGCGACGATTGGCTATGCCGCGCCTGCGCTGGTGATCTTCCTGCGCATCCTGCAAGGCCTGGCGCTAGGCGGCGAATATGGCGGCGCGGCGGTCTATGTCGCCGAACATGCCGCGCCCGGGCGGCGCGGGTTCTACACCAGCTTCATCCAGTCGAGCGTGGTCGGCGGCTTCGTGCTGAGCCTTGTCGTCGTGCTGGTGTGCAAGGCGGCGATGAGCGCGGAGACCTGGGCGGCATGGGGCTGGCGCGTGCCGTTCCTGCTCAGCCTGCTGCTGCTCGCGGTGTCGCTGTGGATGCGCATGAAGCTATCGGAAAGCCCGGTGTTCAAGGCGATGAAGGACAGCGGCGAACTGGCCGGCAATCCCTTCATCGAAAGCATGACCTATCCCGGCAACCCGCGCCGCCTGTTCGTGGCGCTGTTCGGCGTCGCGGCAGGGCTCACGGTGATTTTCTATACCGCGATGTTTACTGGCCTCTCGTTCCTCAAGGGCCCGATGCGAGTCGATGATACCTATGCCGAGCTCATCGTTGGCCTGGCCTGCATCATCGGGATGCCGTTTAGCGTGCTGTTCGGCCTGATATCCGACCGGGTCGGGCGCAAGCTGCCCATCGTGCTCGGCTACGTGGCGATGCTGGCGCTCATGTTCCCGACGTTCTGGATGATCGGCGGTGCCGCCAATCCCGGCCTTGCCGATATGGCGCGGCGCGAGCCGGTCGCGGTCAGCGGGCCGGATTGCGGCTACAACCCGTTTGCGGCGGAGCAGGCGACCGCTTGCGGCAAGCTGCTGGCGGATCTTTCGGCCTCGGGCGTGCGCTATACGCTGACCGCAGGGCCTGCGCTCGCCATGACCATCGGCACAGCGACGGCGACGCTGGAGCGCTATCCGTGGTCGGACAAGAGCGCAGTGCGCGCCAAGACGCTGCAGGCCACGCTGGGCGAGGCGGGCTATGACTTTGCCAAAGTGAAGCCCGATCTGGGCCGCAGCGCGGTGATCGTGCTGGGGCTCGTGCTGCTGATGGCGCTGACCGGCGCGACGTATGGCCCTGCGGCCTCGGTTCTCGCCGAAATGTTCCCGGCGCGCATTCGCTACAGCTCGATGTCTATCCCCTATCACATCGGTACGGGTTATCTTGGCGGGTTCCTGCCGCTGATTTCCTCGCTGATCGTGGCCAAGACCGGCGATCCGTTTGCGGGGCTGTGGTATACGTGGGTGGTGGTGCTGGTGGCGTTTGTCGTCTCGGCCTGGGGTCTCAAGGGCGGGCCGCCGCGCGATTTCGCCGATGATCTTGCCTGATGACCTTGCCTGATGACCGTGGCTGAACGGCCGCCGTCTCCGCTGCGGCTGCGGCTTGATCGCGCGGCGCTGGCGGGCAACTGGGCCGCGCTTGACCGGCTTTCGGGCGCGGCGCGTGCGGGGGCGGCGATCAAGGCCGATGCCTATGGGCTGGGCGCAGCGGCGGTGATGCCTGTGCTGGCAGAGGCCGGGTGCCGCGACTGGTTCGTGGCCCACTGGCAGGAAGCGGCGGAGGCGGTGCGCCATGTACCCGCCGCGCAGATCGCCGTGCTCCACGGGCCGATGACCGATGCCGACGCCGCCTATGCCAAAGCGCTGGGCGTGCGGCCGGTGCTCAACTCCCTGCCGCAAGTGCAGCGGTGGCTGACGGCGGGCGGGGGCCCGTGCGATCTCATGGTCGATACCGGGATCAACCGGCTTGGGCTTGCCATGGCCGATCTGGGTGATCCGGCGATTGCGGCGCTGGAGATTGATTGCTGCATGAGCCACCTCGCCAGTGCAGACGAGGACAGCGCGCAGAATGCGGCGCAGCTGGCGCGGTTCCGCAGTGTCGTCGCGGCCATTCCGGCGCAGCGCTACAGTCTGTGCAACAGCGCCGGGATCGCGCTGGGGGCGGACTACCATTTCGGCCTGACCCGGCCGGGCCTTGCGCTTTATGGCGGGGTGCCGCGCCGCGAACTCTCCGGTGTGATCGCACAAGTCGCCTGGCCCGAAGTGGCGGTGATGCAAGTGCGAAACCTCGCGGCCGGGGATGCGGTGGGCTACAACGCGACCTTTGTCGCCCCGGCACCCATGCGCGTGGGGGTGATCGCGGTGGGCTATGCCGATGGCTATTTGCGGTGCTGGTCTGGCAAGGGCCATGTGCTGCACGGCGGGGAGCGGCTGCCGGTGCTGGGCCGGGTCTCGATGGACATGACCGTGGTCGATCTCGAAGCCGCGCCCGGCTGCGGCGAGGGCGACTGGGTCACGCTGGACTACGATCCGGTTGCAGCTGCGGCGGCGAGTGGGCTCTCGCAATATGAACTGTTCACGCTGCTGGGCCGCCGATTTGCCCGAGATGGCGGAACTTTTTCGCCAACGCGTTAAGCTTTATTGCGCTGCACATTCTGCATCTGCTAATGCACCTGCATGAACCCAACGGGGCGCACCAAAAATGGCTAATCAAGCGAAGGATGGCGATACCGTCATCATCAAGAAATACGCCAACCGGCGGCTCTACAACACCCGCACTTCCAGCTATATCACGCTTGACCACCTCGCCCAGATGGTCAAGGAAAACATTGAATTCAAGGTGATGGACGCCAAGACGGGCGCCGATCTCACCCACACGATCCTCACCCAGATCATCATGGAAGAAGAGGCGAGCGGTGAGCAGATGCTGCCGACGAACTTCCTGCGCCAGTTGATCTCGATGTACGGCAATTCGATGCAAGCGCTTCTGCCGAGCTATCTCGAAGCCTCGATGGAGCACTTCCGCGAGAATCAGAACAAGCTGCGCAAGGCGATCGAGGACAGCATCGGCGCCAATCCGCTGGCGCAGATCGCGCAGCGCAACATGGAGCTGTTCAAGGCCGCAACCGCTGCATTCGTGCCCGGTGCGGTGCAGGCTGCGGCTGAGGAAAAGGCCGCTGCTGCTCCGGCTGAGGACGAACTGGCCGTGCTGCGCAAGCAGATGGCGGACATGCAGAAGAAGCTCGACCAACTCGCCAGTTAAGCGGCAAGGGTGCAAGCGGGATTGCCCGAATCCCGTTTGCCGCCTAACCGGCGCTGATGACCCAGACCTCCCCGATCAAGCACGCCCTTCCTGTCCTGCGGCAGGATGATTTCGCCCAGTGGTACCAGACGGTGATCGCCGAGGCCGAGCTCGCCGAGGAATCGGGGGTGCGCGGCTGCAT
>CAIKKO010000490.1 GCA_903828025.1 uncultured Sphingomonadales bacterium | reverse complement strand
CGGGCTATCTGTGCTGCTGGTCGAGCAGGAAGACCTCGCGAGCCACACTTCGTCGGCCAGCACAAAGCTGATCCACGGCGGGCTGCGCTACCTCGAATACTACGAATTCCGTCTGGTGCGCGAGGCGCTGATCGAGCGCGAGCGGCTGCTCGGCATGGCCCCGCATATCATCTGGCCGCTGGCATTCGTGCTGCCGCAGATGAATTCGCCGCGCCCGGCGTGGCTCGTTCGGATGGGGCTGTTCCTGTACGACCACCTTGGCGGACGCAAGAAACTGCCTGCCACGCGCACGGTCAATCTCCAGACCTCGCCGCTCGGCAATGGGATGAAGCCCGGCGCGAAGACGGCGTTCGTATATTCGGATTGCTGGGTGGAAGACAGCCGTCTGGTCGTGCTCAATGCCCGCGATGCTGCCGAACGCGGCGCGCGGATCGAGACGCGCACGCGGCTGGTTTCGGCGACGCGCGCCGGCTCTGCATGGCAGGCGGAGATCGCTGGCCCGCAAGGCACGCGCACCGTGACGGCCAAGGCGCTGGTCAATGCGGCGGGCCCGTGGGTTGAAGACGTGCTCCAGCGCGCAGCGAGCGCCAGCCAGGACCGGGGCGTGCGGCTGATCAAGGGCAGCCATATCGTGGTGCCCAAGCTCTATGAGGGTGAGCACGCGTTCTTGCTGCAGAACCCGGACCGGCGCGTGGTCTTCGCAATTCCCTATGAGCAGAACTTCACGCTGGTCGGCACGACCGACGAGCCGTGGGAAGGCCTGCCCGGCAAGGCGCAGATCTCGCCCGCCGAGACCAGCTATCTGTGCGAGACGATCCGCCGCTATTTCGCCCATGAGATCCATCCCGAGGACGTGGTGTGGAGCTATGCCGGCATCCGCCCGCTCTATGACGATCACGCCGCCAGCGCGTCTGCCGTCACGCGTGATTATGTGCTCGATCTCGACAGCGGAGAAGACCGCGCGCCGATGCTGAGCGTGTTCGGCGGCAAGATCACGACTTATCGCAAACTGGCGGAGCACGCGCTGGAGAAGCTGCAAGCGTTCTTCCCGGCCGCGCGCGGCGCATGGACGGCGGGCGCAGACCTTCCCGGCGGCGATATTCCGGGGGACGACTTCGAGGCTTTCGTCGTGCAGCTTGATGCCGCGCATCCGGCCATCCCCCGCCCCCTGCTGCGCCGCCTTGCCCGCGCTTATGGCACGCGCACGCGCGATGTGCTGGGCGCGGCGCAGACGAGCGAAGCGCTCGGCACCAATTTCGGCGGCGGGCTCACCCAGGCCGAGGTCGACTATCTGGTCGATCAGGAATGGGCCCGCACGGCGGAGGACATCCTCTACCGCCGCAGCAAGCTGGGCCTGCATGTGCCGCCCGGCACGGCGGGGGCCGTGGACAGCTACCTCTCGCGCCACTTGCCCGCAGACATGACCGCCTCCATCGGCTGATTCTCGCTGGATTTTTGCGAAGGGCGGGCGCGCGGTTTCTTTACCATTCCGCCCCGGCCTGATTGGCGGCAAGCGATGGTGAAATCGGGTTTAACGCGAACAAAAACCCGGATTCGCGTGCGCAATGATCCGCGCGGCGCCTTAGCTGCCGATTCAAGTCTGTTTGCGAAGCCTGTCCGGCATGGAGGCCTCCTGCCTCCCCCCTTCACAGGCGAGAACCGGCATGACCGTTTATACCGATCTGTCCCATGTGACCCGCGTGGCGCTTCCCACCGATGCGTTCATCAAGGGCCTGCTGCCCTCGCAGGCTGCGTTCCGCCTGGCCTGGTCGACCAAGGATGCAACAGGGGTCACCCATGTCAGCTACAGCTTCCCCTGGGCCGACGGCGTCGCCAGCAAATTCATCGCGCCTTATGGCCACGGCGAAAACACCGCCGCCGTGACCGGCGCAGTCAATGCGGACGAAGCGGGCCAGATTGCCAACGCCTTCGGTGCCTGGTCGAATGTCGCTAACATCGCATTCGACCCGGTGACCGAAACCGCCGACGGACAAGTCGGCGATATCCGCGTGGCGTTCAGTTCCACGGTTCCGACCGGCTACTGGGGCTATTCACTCGGCGTCTCGGACGGAATGAGCAACGCGCACGGCGATATCTGGATCGACGACGCGGTCATCGGCCAGTCGTTCGAGGCGGGCTCCTACAACTTCCTCGCGATGATGCACGAGATCGGCCATTCGCTCGGCCTCAAACATTCGTTCGAAACGCCGAAGATTCCGGTCGGCTTCGACAACCAGCGCTACACGATCATGTCGTACACCGCGCCCGACAAAGTCTGGTGGCACAACCCGGATACCGGGACCAACGAGTATCTGATCAAGACCCCGATGGTCTACGATATCCTTGCAATCCAGAAGCTCTACGGCGCAAACATGAGCTTCCACACTGGCGACGATACGTATGCCTTCAGCCCCACCAAGCCCTCGTTCGAGGCGATCTGGGATGCAGGCGGCACCGACACCTTCAGCGTCGCCGATTTCGCCAATGGCTGCACGGTAGACCTGCATCCGGGGGCCTATTCCTCGCTGGCCTATGACAGCGTCTCGCTCACCAGCAATATCGGCATCGCCTTTGGCTGCACCATCGAGAACGCGCTTGGCGGCGCGGGCGGGGATACGCTGATCGGCTCGGAAACCGCCAATACCCTCGATGGCGGCGCGGGCGCGGATGTGCTGCGCGGCAATGGCGGTGACGACCACCTGACCGGCGGCGCGGGCAACGACACGCTCGACGGCGGTTCGGGCAATGACACGCTGGCGGGCGGCGAAGACAACGACACGCTGATCGGCGGCGCGGGCAACGATACGCTCGATGGCGGTGACGGCAGCGACACCGCAAGCTACGCCACGAGCACCGCGACGGTCAAAGTCAGCCTTGCGATCACCACGGCGCAGGCCACCGGCGGCGGCGGGAATGACACACTCATCAGCATCGAGAACCTTACCGGTGGTTCGGGCGCCGACCTGCTTGTCGGCAACGGCGATGCCAACACGCTCGATGGCGGCAGTGGTGCCGACCAGATCGTTGGCGGCGACGGCGCGGATATCCTGGTCGGCGGCGCAGGGCGCGATGTGCTCGCGGGCGGCGGCGGGGGTGACACGTTCATGTTCGCTGCGCTCAAGGAGTTTTCAGGCATCACAGCCAGCGCTGCTGATGAAATCTACGACTTCAGCAGCGCACAAGGCGACTATATCGACCTTTCGGGGATCGACGCGGTGAAGGCCACCAGCGCGATCAACGACGCCTTCACCTGGATCGGCAGCGCGGCTTTCAGCAAGCACGCGGGCGAGCTGCACTATGTGGTGAGCGGCGGGGTTGGCCTCGTCAGCGGCGATATCGACGGCAATGGCGTGGCCGATTTCGCGATCCGCATCGACGGAGCCCCTGCCCTCAGCGCTGCTGATTTCGTGCTCTGACGGCAGCCCCGCTCAGTCGTTCACGACCCTCAGCGGCACGCCCTGATAGGCAAGCCCCGGCAGCAGATGCTCCTGCTTCATGATCACGCTGCCCGGGCCGACATGGACGCCTTCACCCACCACGCAGCCATAGAGCGGCACCGTGCCGCCACAGACCGTTGCGCCCGCCATGATCCGCACTTTGTCCACCTTGAGCACGCGGTCCTCGAAGGTGTGCGCCTGAAAGAAAGCGGTAACGGTGGCACCATCACCGATTTCGATCATGTCGGGATCGACGACCTGCGAGAATTGCGGCCCGAGCACGGCAAGCTTGCCGATCCTGATGCCCATGAGGCGCAAGTAGGCGGTGAGCAGGAAGGTGCCTTCAAGCTGCTGGAGGATCGCGTTGGCATAGCGCGCCCACACGACGAAGACGAAGTCCCACCGGCTCGCCCAGCAGGACCACAGCGCATGCTGCCCGGGCCGCACCCGCCCGACCAGCAGCCATTTGGCCACGGTCACGGCAAGGCACATCGCCACGATCGGCGCGAGTGTCGCCAGCGGAATCACGATCAGCGCGAACTCCAGATCGGTCGATTCCGGCGCGCCTTCGACCAGCAGCTTGTACCACAGCACCGTCGCGAGCAGCGGCCCCACCGGCAGTACGAAGCGCAGCACTTCCCAGAACCAGCGGTTGATATAACGGATCAGCGAGGGATCGTGCGTGAGGCTGCGGTCCATCTCCACCACCTGCCGGCGCGGCAGATCGAAGCTCGGCCGCCCGAAGCGCGACTGCCCGGCGGCAATTTCGCTCGCATGGGCAACCGTGCTGATGCCGATCAGGATGTCGTCCGGCAGAACCTCGCCCGCCGGGATTACCGCGTGGTTGCCGAGGAAGGTATTGCGCCCCAGCACGATGGGGGCAAGCAGCACGGTGCCGCGCGTGATTTCCGGCCCGCCGAGGTAGATGCCGTCGGCAAAGAAGGTTTCCGCGCCGATCGTCACGAGTTCGGGGGTGACATCGAAGATTGTGCTGATCTCGCACTTCTCGCCGATGGTCGCGCCTGCAAGCCGCAGCCACTGTTTCCACATCAAAGTGCCCGAAAGCCACTGCCCAGCGTTGAAGACCGCAGCCGATTTCAACCAGACGCGAATGTAGCCGATGCTCCAGCGGTCGATCACCCCGGGCTCGACGCGGCCCATTGCGCGCACCATCAGCGCGCTCCACACGAGGCCGACCGGCACGGTAATCACTGACAGACCGAAGACCACGGCGAGCACTTCCGGGTCTATCTTGGGATCGTAGATCCACGTCCAGACCTCGTTGGACCCTACACCAAACAAGTGGCACAGCAGCAGCGCGAGCACGCCGGTGGGCAGCGCGCCCACGATCGTTGCCATGCCTTCGGCGGCCAGTGTCATGAGGCCGTGGGCCACAGGGCTTAGCCTGCGGCCACCGCCGGTCAGCGCTGGCGCAGCTGGCGCGGGGCCGACGCGGCGGGCGGGAACACCGTCCCACAGCTCGCCCGGCGGCACGGTGCCACCGGCGTTCACCACCGAAAGGGGCGCAATCACGCTGGCAGCGCCGACGCGGCAGTCATGCTCCACCGTGGCGCGAGACTGCAGCGTGGCATCCGCTTCGATCACGATCGGGCCAACCACGATATCGCCGCGGTCAAGCTCGACAAGTCCCAGATGCGCATCCTGCCCGAGCGTGACGTTGTCACCGATTTCAAGCAGGTCCCAGCCGCCGCGATGGAGATGCACCCCGCGATGGATATGCACCCCGCGCCCAATGCGCGCGCCCAGCAGGCGCAGTACCGCGTTTTGGAACACCGTGCCCGAAAGCATCGGCCAGGGGATGAGCCGCGCGGACTGCACCGTGACCCAGTGGCGCAGATAATATGTGCTCCACACCGGTGCGCGCACCGGGCGATAGCGACCCAACGCCGCACGTTTGACGAGCAGCGTGAAGCCCACGGAAACCGGCAGGTAGAGCGCCAGCCCGAGCACCGTGATCAGCGGCGTTAGCAGCACGAAAGCGACGAGATCCAGCTTGTCGAACAGCAGCGGGAACAGCTCCCACGCCACCGCCCAGCTGACCCAGCCGCCGAATACGAGCTCACCCGCCAGCCAGGCCATCTGCACTGCATTGGCCAACGCAGGCCGGGCCTTGCCCTCGCGCACCAGCACGGCGGCGACATGCGGCGCGGCGGCGGCCGATGCGGCCTTGGCGTCCTCGCCCAGCGCGGCGAGCGCGCGGACCGTGCGCGCGCTGTAGATATCGCTGACGGTGATCCAGTCGGTGTGATCGTGATCGCGCAGCAGCGTGACAAACAGCGCGGCGCTCAGCGAATCGCCGCCGAGGTCCTCGAAGAAATCGTCCTCGACCGAGACGCCTTCGGGCCGGTTCAGGATATCAGCGGCGGCAGCGGCAAGCGTGTGCTCCAGCGGCGTGGCGGGCTGGACCAGATCGCGGGCCTCGCGCTCCTCCTCGAACACCAGCGCGGGGAGCGCCGCCCGGTCGAGCTTGCCGCCGACCGTGGTGGGCAAGACCGCCAGCGTGCCGATCCGGCGGGGGACCATGTAGCCGGGCACCGTGGCCGCGAGCTGGGCGCGCAGGTCATCGAGATCGAGGTCCGCCATTGCATCAGCGGGAACGACGAACGCTACCAGTTCGGGCACCCCGCCTGCATCCTGCAACCGCGCGGCGGCGGCGCGCACGCCGGGCAAGGCGGCGAGGCGTGCCTCGATCTCGCCCAGTTCGACACGGTAGCCCCGGATCTTGACCTGCGCGTCGATCCGGCCGTGGTAGAACAGATTGCCGTCCGGCTCGCGGTGGACAAGATCGCCGGTGCGGTAGAGGCGGCCGCAGACCGGATGGTCGATGAATTTCTCGGCGGTCAGCTCTGCCCGGTCGCGATAGCCACGCGCCACGCCGGCCCCGCCCATGCACAGCTCGCCCTGCGCGCCCTCGGGCACCAGATCCAGCGCCTCATCCAGCACATAGGCCTGCATGCCGGGCACCGGCTGGCCGATGGTGATGGGACCGCCGGGGACGATATCGCCGCGCAGGCACGTGACCGCGCATTCGGTCGGGCCGTAGCCATTGACCATGCGCCGCCCACGCGCCCACAGATCGGCGATATCACGCGGCAGAGCCTCACCGCCCACATAGAGCAGGCGCAGATCGGGCAGCGCAGCTTCGGGATCGCGGCAACCGCTGCTGCGCAACAGCGTCGGCGGCGGGCAAAACACGCTGGCGCGTTCGCTGCGCAACCATGCCACAATATCCGGGCCGAGGCGCGCGGCATCATCGTCCATCACCACCAGCGTCGCGCCCGAAGCCAAGGCCAGCCAGATTTCCTCGATCGAGGAATCGTAGGCGGCAGACGAGCCCTGGATCACCCGGTCTGCAGGCGTGAGAGCGAATTCGGCGAGATCGGACGCAACGAGATTGGCGATATTGCGGTGCTCGACCATCACGCCCTTGGGCTTGCCGGTCGTGCCGCTGGTATAGATCACATAGGCGAGCTGATCGGGCCGGATCGCGGCTGGCAGCGCGGACCCGGCAGCCGGCTCCTGCGCCGCCAGATCGGCGGCCTCGAGCAGGGGGATCGCGGACGGCACAAACCCGCCCAGCCGCGCGATCCCGGCGGCATCGGTGAGCACGCAGACCGCGTCGGCATCCTCCAGCACTTCGGCAATGCGCTCGTCGGGAAACGAGGGATCAATCGCGGTATAGGCCCCGCCCGCCTTGAGCACCGCGATTTGCGCAGCATAAAGCATCGGCGACGTGCGCGGCAAAAGCAGCGCGACGATCCGCTCGCTTTGCAGGCGCGGCGCGAGATGCAGCGCAAGGCGGTCGGTCAACGCGGCAAGTTCGGCGTAAGTCAGGCTCTGCCGCTGCTCACGGCCGCGCCCCGCCGGAACCTCGATAGCGACCGCCTGCGGAACGCGCGCCGCAGCGACCGCCAGAAATTCGTGCAGCAATTGCGGATCGGAAGCCATTCGGCTCCTCTATCGCTGCTGGGGGCGCGGTCAAGGAGCGGATGGGGACAGCCTTGGTTCAGCTTGCCCGGAAACGGTGGATAGTGCGCCAGCGCCGCCCAGATTCGCTAATCGATGTAGCCGTAGCCGTATGTGTCGTCATAGCCCGGCACACCGAGGTCTCTCGCCGCCTTGTAGAGCTGGTCGGTGCAAACCGCGCTGCTGCCTCCCCCGGCTCGGCAGCGCGCGAGCCTCGCGGCAACCAGCGGCGCAGCAAACGAGGTGCCGGTAAAGCGGGCGTAGCCCCCCTCGGCCCGCGCCGCGAGCACGCCGACCCCTTGCGCCGCGACGGCGATATACCGGCCGTGGTTGGCATAGCGATAGACTCGCAAGGCCGGATCGACTGCCGTGACCGCGACCACCCCCGGCAGCGCGGCGGGATAGACCGGCGGGGCGGCTGGCCCGCCGTTACCCGCTGCCGCAACGATTGTGCGCCCGCGTGCCCCGGCAATCGCCACCAGCTTTTCAAGCAGCGCATTGGGCGGGCCGGCAATGCTCATGTTGATCACCGGCGCGCCCTGCCCGAGCATCCATTCCATCGCCTCGGCCAGAATGTCGATTGAGGTGAAGGGATGGGCGGCGGGCCCGCGAAAGATATTGGCGCTGTAGATCGTCGCCGATCCCCGCGCGGCCATAAGCGAGGCGACCGCTGTGCCATGCTGCGCCGGTGCCTTGGGGTCTTCACCCGCCTTCCAGCTGACCACGCGCGCGCCGCCCAGCGCTGGGTGCGCTGTAACCGCGGTGTCGATCATGCCGACCGACACGGCCCGCGGCGCGGGTGCGGCAGGTGTGGCAGCCTTGTAGCGCGCGCCCTTGTCCCGTCTCGGCTTCTCGCGCGCGGCCAAGCCAAGCCCGTAGTAGTGGTCGAAATCGGTGACGGCGCCGGGTGCGGCTTCGCGCACCTCGCGCAGCGCATCGGCAAGGCGGCGACCGCGCGGAATGCCAAGGCGCACGACCTCCTCGCCCAGCGAGGCAAGTGCGGTACGGCGGATCACCCGGTAGCCGGAGGCCGCCAGTGTCCGCTCGGCCTCTGCCGGAAGGCCGAAGGCGATGACTTCACCCTGGCGCACAGGATTGCCGATCGCGTCGCGGTCTGCCGCTTCGTCGCGAATGGCATCGGCCTGCCAGCCGATATCGGCATGGCGCGTCTCGCGTCCGGATTCGGCCCCCGTTTCGTGCGATGGGGATTCGTGCGATCCCGTTTCGCGAACCTCGGTTTCGTGGACGGCAACCTCGCGGATCTCATGTACCTCGCGGACTTCGCGCGGTTCGGCGACTTCGCGCTCCTGCGCCGCTGCCCCGCCGAGGCCAAGCGAGGCCGCCAAAACAAGGCCCATCGCCCACATGTTCCACCGTGCGTTCATGACCGGGCTCTAGCCGTTCCCCCTTCGAGCGACAACGCTCCAAGCCGGTGCCTATTCCGCACTGGCAGGAAATTGCAGGACGATTAATGCGGGAATAAGCACGCAGCTGCAGCGTTGTGATGGAGCAAGATGGCACCGAGGATTTCTGGAGGAACGGGGCTGCAGGCGCGGATCATCGCGCTGCTCCCGCGTTTGCGCCGGTTTTGCGAGGGATTGGCCGGTTCGCCGCACGATGGAGACGATCTCATGCAAGCGACTGTCGAGCGCGCACTGACCCGCTCGCACCTGTTCGACGAAACCTCCCGGCTCGATAGCTGGATGTACCGCATCGCGCAGAACCTCCACATCGACCGTGTCCGCAGCCTGCGCCGCAAGGGCACCAGCGTGGATATCGAACACGCTGCCGAACTCACCGGCGACGACGGGCGCACGGTGACCGAGGCGCGCTCGGACCTCGCCGCCGCGCAGCGCGTGCTGCAGGCCTTGCCCGAAGACCAGCGCGCGACGTTCCTGCTCGTGGTGGTCGAGGGGCTGAGCTACCGCGAAGCGGCCGAGGTCATGGACGTGCAGATCGGTACAGTGATGAGCCGGATTGCCCGCGCACGGCTGCGCATCGCCGAAGAACTGGCCCGCGGCGGACAAACCGGGCGCAAGGAGACGGTGCAATGACCCGCGAACGCGACGAGCGCCAAGACGAAACACTCGCCGCATGGCTCGACGGCGCGCTGCCCCCAATGGAAGCAGAGGCGTTTGCCGCCAAAGTGGCGCACGATCCGTCGCTGGCCGCGCAGGCCGAAGCCCGGCGCGCGCATGACCGGCAGATCAGCGATGCGCTGAACGCGGCAGAGCGCCCGATCGACGATGCCTTGCTCGCGCGGCTGGGGCTGAACGCCGCACCAGTGGCAGCCAACGACAACCCGCGCTGGCCCGCCCGGCGCTGGCTGGCCGGGGGAACCGCGCTGGCCGCCAGCGTGGCCGCCGCCGTGTTGCTCACGCTGCGCGCGCCAGCACCGGGCGATCCGCTGTCGGACGCGCTGGACCGCACCGCCTCGCAGGCCTCCGCGCAGCTTGCCGAT
>CAIKKO010000489.1 GCA_903828025.1 uncultured Sphingomonadales bacterium | reverse complement strand
CTACACCGATCCCAAGGCCGCCGTCGCCGCTGCCCAGTCACCCGGGCTCGTCACCACGATGACGCGGGTGCGCGATTTCAGCTTTTCCAAGGGCCTGTTCAAGGGCGCGACGTCGGCCGACGCGGTGGGCATGGCCTTCCCCGGCGGCAAGACGCTCGGAGACGCCAACCACGTCACCTTGCGCTTCGACGACAGCTACATGAAGCTTGCGGCCGACGGGAAACTCTGAGCCGATGCGCCTCGTCAACCGGCAACCCGGCAAGCGCGACCGCCTGATCATGGGCGGGGTCCCGATCCTGCTGATCGTGGTAACCTACCTGATCATGGCCGTGCAGCGCCATGCCGCCAATCCCTCGGACAAGATCCTGCCGCTGCCCTCGGGCATGGCGACGGCCATCGGCGCGCTACTCACCACGCCCGATCCGCTGACCGGCAACATCGTGTTCTGGGCCGATACGCTGGCCAGCGTCCAGCGTCTCGGTCTCGGGCTCGGCATCGCGACTTTGCTCGCGCTGGTGCTCGGCCTCGCGCTCGGCGCGCTGCCACCGGTGCGCGCGACACTGAGCCCGCTCGTCACGGGCATTGCGGTGATCCTGCCGATTGCGCTGCTGCCGATCCTGTTCATCGCGCTCGGACTGGGCGAGACGTCCAAAGTCGTGCTCATCGTCATCGGCATTGCGCCGGTGATGATCCGCGATGTCGCCGGGCATGTCGGGGCCTTGCCGCGCGAGCAGATCATCAAGGCGCAGACGCTGGGTGCCAACAGCTGGCAGATCATCACCCGCGTCGCCTTGCCGCAAGCCCTGCCGCGCCTGCTGCTCGCCATGCGCCTCGCGCTCGGGCCGGCCTGGGTGTTCCTGATCTCGGCCGAAGCAGTCGCCTCCGATATCGGGCTCGGCTACCGCATTTTCCTCGTGCGCCGCTATCTCGCGATGGACGTGATCATCCCCTATGTCGCGTGGATCGCGCTGCTCGCGATCCTCATGGATCTCGGGCTGGCCGCGCTCAGCCGCCGCGCCTTCCCCTGGGCCCACGGAGCCAGCCATTGAACGCGCTGCTTTCCCTCCGCGACGTCTGGGTCGAGTACGGCGACAAGATCGTGCTCGAGAAGATGAACCTCGAGCTGGCGGCCGGTTCGTTCCTCTCGATCGTCGGGCCTTCGGGCGCGGGCAAGAGCAGCTTCCTGCGCGTCATTCTCGGGCAGGAGCAGCCTACGCGCGGCACGATCCTGCTCGATGGAGCGCCGCTCGCACCCGAATGCGGGCCGGACCGGGGCGTGGTGTTCCAGCGCTATTCGGTGTTCCCGCATCTTTCCGCGCTCGATAACACCGTGTTCGGCCTCGAATGCGCGCAGGCCCCGGTGCTCGCGCGGCTGTTCGGCGCGGCGCGCCGCAAGGCTTCGGACGAGGCCGCCGCGATGCTCGGCGCGGTCGGGCTGGGCGACAGCCTGCACCTCTATCCGGCGCAGATGTCGGGCGGCATGCAGCAGCGCCTTGCCATCGCGCAAGCGCTGATCAAGCGCCCGCGTATCCTGCTGCTCGATGAACCGTTCGGCGCGCTCGATCCGGGCATCCGCGCCGATATGCACGGCCTGATCACCCAGCTCTGGCGCGATTATGCGCTGACCGTGATCATGGTGACGCACGACATCAAGGAGGCGTTCACGCTGGGCACCCGCGTGCTCGCGCTCGACAAGCGCCGCCATGATCCGCACGCGCCGCACCGCTATGGCGCGACCGCGGTTTACGACCTGCCCTTGCGCGCCCGGCCCGAACCAGCCGCCGCCGCCTTGGCAACCGCCTGAGAGAGGATGGGACACATGAGTTCCGAACCGCCTGGCCTCGCCCGGCTCAGCATGAGCCTTCCGGCCGAACTGTTCCGCAAGCTCGATATGATGGTGATGGAGCGCCAACTGCCCTCGCGCTCGCAGCTCATGGCCGAACTGATCCGCCACGCCCTCGCCGCGCACGAGGCGTTTACCCGGCCCGACGAGATGCTCGCGGGCACGATCACGCTGGTCTACCGGGGCGAACGCGGCCGGGTGCGCCATCAGCTCGCGCAGACGCAGGCGAGCTACCTCAAGGAAGTGATCTCCGCGCAGCACGTGTTCCTCGAGGATGACCAGTCGCTCGAAGTGCTGCTGGTGCAGGGCCCCGCCGTGCGCCTCAAAGACTTGTGCGATGCGCTGCGCCGCGTGCGCGGGGTCCAGCAGCTCGAACTTGTCACCACCACCGCCCTGCTTCCGCAGCTCTACGAGCCGGAGACAGACGCCGACTATCGCAACGGAGCCGCCGCATGAGCCAGACCTTAGCCAATCCGGGGGCCGCGCGCGATCATGCCCGCAGCATGGCGGGCACAGTGGTCGAGGCGATGCCCGTGCTGCCCCCCGCTGCGCCCGACTTGCCCGCAGGCGTCGCGGCGGACGCCTTGCTGTGGGAGGAGACGATCGCCCCCGGCGGCTATGCCACGCGCCGCCTGCCGCGCGGCAGCCGGTTGCGGCTGATCGACGTCAAGGGCGATGCCTGCGCCAGCCTGCAGATCTTCAACGCCGAAATGCCCACCGAGCGCTACAGCTTCGCCGATACGGTCAAGATCCAGTGGAACGCCTATCTCGCTGCGGGCAAAGTCCTGCTGTCTGACATGGGCCGCGTGCTGCTGAGCATCGCGGACGATACCGCCGGCACGCATGACACCTTTTCCGGCACCTCGAACGCGGCCACCAATGCCGCCAAATATGGCGACGGGCGCAACAGCGGGGCCTTCCCGGGCGGGCGCGACCGCTTTCTGCTCGGCGCGGCGAAGCACGGCCTGCAGCGCCGCGATATCCACGCCGCTGTCACCCTGTTCAAAGGCGCGCGCATTGCCGATGATGGCACCATCATGCCCCAGATCGGCCCGTTCGAGCCAGGCCGCACGGTGGTGCTGCGCGCCGAGATGGAGGTGATCGTGGTGATCGCCAATGTCCCGAATGTGCTCGATCCCCGGCCCGATTACACCGTGACGCCGCTGCGCCTGACCGCGTGGCGCGGGCCTGTCGCGGCCGAGGACGATCCCATCCGCACCGCGACGCCGGAGGCCACGCGCGCCTTCCTCAACGTCGAAGACTATTACCGTCGTTAGACTCTGGCGCTGAGAGGAACCCGATCATGCTCAACCGCGATCCGCAGTTCGACGGCCTGCCCGACGACATCCTGCACGACGAGGTGGTGCCCGCGCGCGCGCCCTGGATCCACCACATCAAGAAAGGCCAGACGCTGCGCATCGTCGATCTGGAAGCCAACCAGGCGGTCGATTTCCTGCTCTACTCCGAAGCCGACGATACCGAGCGCTACTCCGCGCAGGATACCGTCGCGGCGCAAGGCAACTTGTTCCTGCGCACCGGCACCGTGCTGCGCTCGTGCGAGGGTCGCGCGATGATGACCATCGCCGCCACCACGGTCGAATACCACGACACCATCGGCGGCGGCTGCTCGTGCGAATCCAACACCTTGCGCTATGGCCATCACACCAAGGCGCAGCACGCCTGCGTCGAGAACTTCCTTGAGGCCAACCTCACCGAAGGGCGCGGCAAGCGCGATATCGTGGCGAACATCAACTTCTTCATGAACGTGCCGGTCGAACCTGACGGCGCGCTGGGCATTGTCGACGGCATTTCCGCGCCGGGGCTGACAGTCGATCTCTACGCCGAGATGGACGTGATCGTGGTCGTCTCCAACTGCCCGCAAATCAACAACCCGTGCAACGGTTTCAACCCTACGCCCGTGCGCATGATCGTCGCCGCATGAATGCAAGCAACTGTCAGACCAACACCTTCTTGCCCCTCCCCCGTTCGGAGGAGGCCGGGTGGGGGTGCACCGCGCCTGAAACCGCAAGCGTCGTACCCCCTCCCCACATGGGAGGGGAGCCATGAGTGACCTTTCAGGAATGCGCTTCGACACGGTTCTGATTGCCAACCGGGGGGCCATTGCCACGCGGATCATCCGCAGCTTGCGGCGCATGGGGCTGCGCTCGGTCGCGGTCTATTCGGAGGCCGACGAAGGCTCGCTGCATGTATCCGAGGCCGACGAGGCGGTGTGCATCGGACCGGCGCGCCCGAGCGAAAGCTACCTCAACGTCGCCGCCATCCTCGCCGCCGCCAAAGCCACCGGCGCGGGCGCGATCCATCCGGGCTACGGCTTTCTGGCTGAAAACACCGATTTCGCCGAAGCCTGCGCGGCGGCGGGGATTGTGTTCATCGGCCCGACGCCCGACAATATCCGCACCTTCGGCCTCAAGCACAGCGCCCGCGCGCTGGCCAAGGCGCATGGCGTGCCGCTCGCGCCCGGCTCCGAACTGCTGACCAATGAAGCTGAAGCCATCGCAGCGGCACACGAAATCGGCTTTCCGGTCATGCTCAAGGCCACTGCTGGCGGCGGCGGCATCGGCATGCGCGTGTGCGAAACCGAGGCCGACGTGCGCGAGGGCTTTGCGGTCGTGGCGCGGCTTGGGCAGAGCAATTTCGGCGATGCGGGCGTGTTCCTCGAACGTTATGTGCGCCGCGCGCGCCATGTCGAAGTGCAGATCTTCGGTGATGGCGAGGGGCGCATCGTCGCGCTGGGCGAGCGTGATTGTTCGCTCCAGCGGCGCAATCAGAAAGTGGTGGAGGAGGCCCCCGCCCCGCTGCTGCCCGAACAGGTCCGGCAGGATCTCTATGCCGCTGCGATCCGGCTGGGTGAGGCGGCGCGCTATCGCTCCGCCGGCACGGTCGAATTCCTCTACGATGCGTCGCGCGCACAGTTCTACTTCCTCGAAATGAACACCCGCCTGCAAGTCGAGCATGGCGTGACCGAGATGGTCATGGGGATTGATCTGGTCGAATGGATGGTGCGCGGCGGCGCGGGGGATTTCAGCTTCCTCGATGCTGCGCCCACCGTGCCGAAGGGCCATGCGGTGCAAGTCCGGCTCTATGCCGAAGACCCTGCGCTCGATTACCGGCCCACCTCCGGCACGCTAACGGCAGTGGAATTTCCGGACGATATCCGCACCGAAACCTGGGTCATGGCGGGCAGCCAGGTGAGCAGTTGGTACGACCCGATGCTCGCCAAGCTGATCGTGCATGCGCCGACGCGCGAGGAAGCCGTCACCGCGATGCAGGCCGCGCTGGACAAGGCGCGGGTCGACGGGATCGAGACCAACGTGCGCTGGCTGCGTGATGTGGTGCGCACGCCCGAGTTCACCAGCGGCGATGTGTCCACGCGCGTGCTCGATGCCATTGCCTATACCCCGCGCAGTGTGCGCGTAGTGAGCGGCGGCACCGCCACCACGGTGCAGGACTGGCCGGGCCGCCAGCGGCTCTGGGCGGTCGGCGTGCCGCCATCGGGGCCGATGGACGACCAGTCGTTCCGCCTCGGCAACCGGCTGCTCGGCAATCCGGAAGGCACCGCTGGCCTCGAACTCACCCATTCCGGCCCCACCCTCGCCTTCTCCGCCCCCGCGCGCATTTGCCTGACCGGCGCGGACTTCGGCGCGACGCTCGATGGCATGCCCGTCCCGCGCGGCACGGCGGTCGCGGTGGCCGCCGGGCAGACGCTCATGCTGGGCCGCGCAACCGGCGGCGGCATGCGCGGCTATCTGCTGCTGGCGGGCGGGCTCGATATCGCGCCCTATCTCGGCAGCCGCGCGACCTTCGAGCTTGGCCAGTTCGGCGGCCATGCCGCGCGGCGGCTGGTCGCGGGCGATGTGCTCCATCTGGGCGACGAGCCTGCCGAAGTGCCGCTCCCCGCCACCGCGCTCCCCGCGCTCCCCGGCGAATGGACGCTGCGCGTGCTCTATGGCCCGCACGGCGCGCCTGATTTCTTCACCCCCGGCGATATCGCCATGATCGTCGCCGCCGAATGGCAAGTGCACTACAATTCCAACCGCACCGGCGTGCGCCTGATCGGCCCCAAGCCCGATTGGGCGCGCAAGGACGGCGGGGAGGCGGGGCTCCACCCTTCGAACATCCACGACAACCCCTATGCCATCGGCGCGGTCGATTTTACCGGCGACATGCCGATCATCCTCGGCCCGGATGGCCCCTCGCTCGGCGGGTTCGTCTGCCCGTTCGTGGTGATCGCGGCGGACCGCTGGAAGCTTGGCCAGCTCGTGCCGGGCGACCGGCTGCGCTTCGCTCCCGTCACCATTGCCGACGCCGCCGCCGCCGATGCCGACCAGCAGCGCCTGCTCACCACCGGCACGCTCCCCGGCCCGGTGCCCGATCGCCCCATCGCGCACCTCTCGCCGATCCTTGCTGAAACGGCAGCGGCTGGTGGCCGCCCGCGCACGATCTATCGCCAGCAAGGCGACCGCAACATCCTCGTCGAATACGGCCAGATCGTGCTCGATATCGAGCTGCGTATTCGCGTCCATGCCTTGATGGTGGAGCTGGAGCGGCTCGCGCTGCCCGGCGTGATCGACATTGTCCCCGGCATCCGCTCGCTGCAGCTGCATTTCGATGGCGTGCAATTGGATCAAGCGGGCGCTCTCGCCGCGCTGATCGCCGCCGAGGAGCAATTGGGCGATCTGGCCGATTTCACCATCCCCTCGCGCATTGTCCACTTGCCGCTTTCGTGGCGCGATCCGGCCACGCTGGAGACCATCGAGAAGTACATGGGCGCGGTGCGCGACGATGCGCCATGGTGCCCGGACAACATCGAATTCATCCGCCGGATCAACGGGCTGCCGGATGTAGCGGCGGTCGAGAACCTGATCTTCGAGGCCAACTACCTCGTGATGGGCCTCGGCGATGTTTACCTCGGCGCGCCAGTCGCCACCCCGGTCGATCCGCGCCACCGGCTGGTGACCACCAAGTACAACCCCGCGCGCACCTGGACCCCGCCCAATGTCGTGGGCATCGGCGGCGCGTATATGTGTATCTATGGGATGGAAGGCCCGGGCGGCTACCAGTTGTTCGGCCGCACCATTCAGGTCTGGAATACCTTCAGGCAAACAGACGCCTTCATCGAAGGCAAGCCCTGGCTGCTGCGCTTCTTCGACCAGATCCGCTTCTATCCCGTGAGCGCGGACGAACTCACCGCATGGCGGCGCGATTTCCCCACCGGCCGCCGCGCGCTCCGCATCGAACCCAGCGAATTCCGCCTCGCCGATTACCGCGCCTTCCTCGCCGACAATGCCGAAGCCATCAGCGCGTTCGAAGCGCGGCGCAAACATGCCTTTGATGCGGAGCGCGCCGAATGGCAGCGCATCGGCGAGTTCGACCGCGTGACCGATCTGGCCGAAACCGACGGGCCCGCCGCCGGGGTGACCCAAGTGCCCGACGGCACCGATCTGGTCGAAGCCCCGTTCGGCGGCAGCGTGTGGAAGCTGCTCGTCGCCGCCGGCGACGCGGTCAAGGCGGGTGATACGATTGCGGTGATCGAGGCCATGAAGATGGAATGTCCGGTGGAAAGCCCCGGAACCGGCACGATCGAGGCGCTCTACATCAAGGAAAAGCAATCGCTCCAGCCCGGTTCCCCCATGCTCGCCCTGCGGCGGACGGTGTGAGGCGGGCAGTATGAGGCGGGCCACATGACCAACCGCGAACTCAACAAGCTCGAACGCCAGAGCGCCACCGCCATCGCGGCTGCCGTCAGCGCGGGGGCCACCACCGCCGTCGCCGTGGTGGAGGAAGCGCTCGCGCGGATCGCGGCCTATGACGGCATCCAGCCGCAAATCTGGATCACTCGCGCCTCACGCGCCGATGTGCTCGATGCCGCGCGCGCGGTCGATGCGCGCGTGGCGGCAGGCGAAGTGCTGCCGCTGGCGGGCGTGCCTTATGCCGCCAAGGACAATATCGACGTTGCCGGGCTGCAGACCACCGCCGCCTGCCCGGCCTTCGCCTATCGTCCCGAAAGGTCCGCAGGCGTCACCGAACGGCTTGCGGCGGCGGGCGCGATCTGCCTCGGCAAGACCAACCTCGACCAGTTCGCTACCGGCCTCGTCGGCGTGCGCAGCCCTTATGGCGTGCCGCGCAACGCCTATAACCTCGCCTATGTCAGCGGCGGATCGAGCTCGGGCTCGTCCATCGCCGTCGCGGCGGGGCTCGTGCCGTTTGCGCTGGGCACCGACACCGCCGGATCGGGCCGCGTGCCCGCCGCGTTCAACCACCTGATCGGGTTCAAGCCGACCAAGGGCCGCTGGAGCACGCGCGGGGTCGTGCCCGCTTGCCGCTCGATTGATTGCGTGACGGTGTTCACCAGCGACACGGCGGATGCCGCGCTGGTCGATCAGGTCATTGCCGGGTTCGATGCCGCCGATCCGTGGTCCAAGCCGCTGGCTGATTGCGCGCTCGCCCCCCAACGCATTGGCGTGCCGCGCCGCGACCAGCGCCAGTGGTTCGGCGATACCGAGTCCGAATTCCTCTACGACCGCGCATTGGGCAAGCTGAGCGAAATCGCCGAGCTGGTCGAGATCGACATCGCCCCGCTGCAGGAAGCCGCGCAGCTGCTCTACGGCGGCCCCTGGGTGGCCGAGCGCACCGCCGCCATCGCGAAAATCCTCACCGAAAATCCCGATGCCGTGGACCCGACCGTGCGCGCCGTGGTCGAGGCCGGGTGGAGCAAAACCGCAGTCGAAACCTTCAACGGCATCTACCGCCTTGCCGAGATCAAGCGCCATGCCGACCTCATGTGGGGCGACCTCGATGCGCTG
>CAIKKO010000488.1 GCA_903828025.1 uncultured Sphingomonadales bacterium | reverse complement strand
GATCCCGCCAGCGGGCTCCATATCCTTCCGCTCGCCGAAGGCAGCGAGGCGACGCCCGAGTTGCTCACAGGCGATGCCATGGACGCGATGCTGAGCCTGGCGCGCGAGCAGTTCGATGCGGTGATCATCGATACCGCGCCGGTGCTGCCGATCGCCGATGCCCGGCTCATGCTGCACAAGGCTGATGCCTCGGTCTTCGTGGTCCGCTGGCGCAAGACGCCCGAGGCCGCGCTGCGCTCGGCACTGCGGTTGCTGCCGGACGACCGGGTCCAGCTTGCGGGGGTCGCGCTCACCCGCGTGGACATGCGCAAGCAGGCGCGCTTCGGCTATGGCGACGATGCGTTCTATCATTCGTACAAGCGCTACTATGCCTGAGCATGGTCAACCGGCCCCAGTGCCAACTGGCCCCGATGGGGCGGGATCGGCGCGTCCCTTCATGCTGCGCAGCAGTGCGGAAGGACTGGAAGCGCCGATCGTCCATGCCTCCACCTCCTTCGTCAGTTCCCCCAGCGGTGCGGCAGCCGCCCGGGCAGACACACCCCGCCGGCCACGCTCGACCGAGGAGGCGAGTGCCGCTTCGGTCGAGGCTGCGGCTGCCGCGGTCGTGCGCGCCGCAGCGGCGGTCGAGGCAGCGGCTGGCACCGTGCACACCGCTGCCGCTGCGGTCGACATGGCCGCAGCCGCTATCGGCCTCGCCAGAACGCGGTCGTGGGAAGCCCCAATTGCGCCAACGCAGGTTGAAAGCGCCTCGCCCGCAGCCTCGACATGGTCCCCCTGGTTGGCCGGGCTCACCACGGCCAGTGACCCGCGCGCGCGGTTCCGCCGCGTGGCAATCATCCACTACTGGCTGGTCACGATGCGCGGCGGCGAGCGGGTGCTCGAACGGCTGCTACAGCTCTTCCCTGAGGCGGACATCTTCACCCACGTCTATGATCCCGCCGCGATGTCCGACACGATCCGGGCGCGCACCGTGCGGACCAGTTTCATCCAGCATCTGCCCGGCGCGCGGAAGCACTACCAGTCGTACCTCCCGCTGATGCCGATGGCGCTCGAACAGCTCGATCTGCGCGGCTACGATCTCGTCATCAGCAGCGAGAGCGGCCCCGCCAAGGGGGTGATCCCCGCGCCCGATGCGCTGCATGTGTGCTATGTCCACTCGCCGATGCGGTACTTGTGGGACCATTACCACGATTACCGCAACGATGCCGGCTGGCTGAAGCGCGCCGTCATGCCGCTGCTCTGCCACCGCCTGCGCCAGTGGGACACCAGCTCGGCCGCCCGTGTCGACCGCGTGCTCGCCAATTCGAACTTCATTCGCGAACGCGTGGCCAAGGCTTGGCGGCGCGAGGCAGATGTGGTGCATCCCCCCGTCGATCCCGCGCTGTTTGCCCGGTCTGACCATGTCGAGCCGGGCTACCTTTGGGTCGGCCAGCTGGTGCCCTACAAGCGCGCGGACCTTGCGATCGATGCGTTCAACGCGCTCGGCCTGCCGCTCACCGTGGTGGGGGACGGGCCGCGAGCAGCTGCGCTCAAAAAGCGCGCAGGCCCCACGATCCGCATGATTCCGCGCCTGAATTTCGACGAACTGCGCCGCGCCTATGCCCGTTGCCGCGCGCTCGTGTTCACGGCTGAAGAGGATTTCGGCATAATCCCGGTCGAGGTCATGGCCTCTGGCCGTCCGGTGATCGCCTATGGTCGCGGCGGCGCGCTTGACAGCGTGGTGGCAGAGCGCACCGGCCTGTTCTTCCACGAGCAGACCACCGAGGCGCTGGTCGAAGCGGTGCGCCGGATGGAAGCCT
>CAIKKO010000487.1 GCA_903828025.1 uncultured Sphingomonadales bacterium | reverse complement strand
GGCCGCGAGTTCCTGCTGCACCACGTCAATGGTGCGCCCGCCCGCGTTGACCACGCCGATCAGCGGAAACGCCAGCGCGCCACCGGGGGTGATATTGTACTCTCCCGTCAGGGCCGGCTCGTTGAAAACCGTGACTCGCACGCGGTCTCCTGCACCAAGATGGTAGCTTTCCAGCCCCGCCGCCACGTCTGCTGTCGAAATCGGCGGCGCGCCCGCCGACGCGCAGCCGCCGACCATCATCGCCGCCGCGCCTGCCAGCAGGGCGACACCTGCCCGGCGGCGATACAAGCCCAACTTTCCGCTTAGGCCTGCACCGTGCGTCCTGCCGTTCCGCCCTGTGTTCATGCGAAATCTCCCATTCTTTCCATGCAATCGTTCCATGGCTTGAGTCTATGCAGCGCGGCGCAAATCGCAATCGCGGCGGCCGGGCTGAATCCTCCGACTTGGAGCAGTTCCTGAGCCGCGCGAGGCAGGACGTCGCCGAGTGGTCTGGCACCCCGCAAAACGGCCGCTGCCGGGCCTGCGCCATCACCTTGCCCCAGCAAACCATGCATAAATCCTTAAGCAGTCACCCGGATTTGTTCGGCGCGCGCCGATAGGAGATGGTTAAGCGAACGACGCTCGGACTGCGCCCGCGACGGCCGCGCAGCGATCGTCCGATGGCTTACAGTCGGCTGGATGGCTCCGGATTGCCTCCGCAGCGGATACGCTTCGCCTTCCCCGGCGCGGCCCCTTGCTTAGTCTTCAACCATACCGCGAGGGGGCGAAAATGCGCGCCGGAGCGGAGTGACTTTGCCAGGTTTGGGCCGATCCGGCCAATCCAGCGCGTTAGTGCCAATTCGGTTCACCGCCCCATTTGCTCGGGGGTGGCGGCCGGTCCAGCAAGGAGAATAAGGGTGAACACGGCAGTCGGCCTTTATCGCACATCCGGCGGCGGTTTGCCGGGCATGGTGCCCGGTCTCACGTTCGAGCCCAGAGTGCCTCCCCCCGCAGCGGACCGGGTCGATCTCAGGCTGCTCTTCGCGGTGTTCCGCCGCCGCGTCGGTGTGTTTCTGGCAGTGCTGCTCGCGGTGCTGGCGGCGGGCCTGGCGCTGACCGTGCTGCAGCCCAAGACGTATCTGGCGCGGGCCGAAGTCACGCTCAACAGCCGGCCGCAGGCCGTTGCCCCCACCACCTCGAGCGACGGACCGGTACAGGCACCGATCCCCAGCGAAGGCTATGTCGATACTCAGGTTTCGGTGGTGACGTCGGAGGCCAATATCGCAGCCGTTGCCGACAAGCTGGGCCTTGCGGGCGAACCCCGGTTTGCCAAGAGTCCGCTGGGCGCCAAGGCGGCTGCGCTCACTTGGTTGCGCAAAGGGGTAACCGCCACCCGGATCGGCTCGACTTATGGCATCGCGATCACGTTCGAGGATGGCGATCCTGCCCGCGCAGCGCGCATCGCCAATGCGTTCGCCGAGCAATATACCGCCGGTGCGCTCGAGGCAAAGCGCCTCGCCGCCCGCAAGACCAGCGCGGCAATTGCCGACCGGCTCGAACAGCTGCGCCAGCAGTCGCTGGCAGATACGGCAGCCGTGCAGCGCTACCGCATCGGCAACAACTTGCTCTCGACCACGATGGGCACGCTCACCGAGCAGGAGATCTCCAGCTATAATCAGGCGGTCACCACCGCGCGGGCCGAAGCGAGCGAGGACGGCGCTCGGCTCGATGCGGCACGGCGACAACTGGCGCTGGGCGGCAGCGCCGGCGGCGTCGGTGAGGTCGCGGCCTCGCCTGCGATTGGCGCACTGCGCGCGCAGCAAGCAACCGCAGCGACCGAACTCGCCTCGCTCAATGCGCGCTATGGCTTGCGGCATCCCGATGTGCTGCGCGCCCGCGCCGCGCTCAGCGCCATCGACGCGCGCATTGCGGATGAAACGCAGCGCGTGATTTCCAGCCTTGAGGCGCGCGCGCGCGTGTCGCAGCAGCGGCTCGCCTCGCTGAGCGGCTCGCTCGACCAGTCGCGCGGCACGCTCGAGCAGAACAATGCAGCCATGGTCGGCCTGCAAGATCTGGAGAAGCGCTCGGAAACCTCGAACGCGCTCTACGAAAGCTACCTCAACCGCTTCAAGGAGCTCACCGCGCGCGAGGGGACCGAGCAGGCCGATGCCGATCTGCTTCATCCCGCAGCCACGCCGCTGCGCCCCACGAGCCCCAATGTGGTGCTCAATCTGGTGCTGGCCATGGCGCTCGGGCTCGGGCTCGGCGTGGCGGGGGCCTTCGCGGCGGAAATGACCTTCAGCGGGCTCACCACCGGCGATGACATCGAGCAGAGGCTTGGCGTGCGCTACCTCGGTTCGATCCCCACGCTCGGGTCCGTTTCGCGCGGCAGCGAGAAAGTGCCCATGGCCGCGTTGCTCGATGATCCGCGCTCGGCTTTCGCCGAAAGCTTCCGCTCGCTGCGCGCTTCGATCGCAATGAACACGGTCAAGGCCCACATCATCGCGCTGACCTCCGCGCTCCCGGACGAGGGCAAGACCACCACCGCGATCTGCCTCGCCCGCTCGATGGCGCTTTCGGGGGATCGGGTCCTGCTGATCGACGGGGACTTGCGCCGCCAAGGCGTCAGCCGCTTCCTGCGGGGCGATGCTGCGGGCGCCGGGCCGATGCCGGGTCTCATGGAAGTGTTGCGCGGCAATGCCGTGTTTGCCGATGCACTGGTCGTGGATCCCGCCAGCGGGCT
>CAIKKO010000486.1 GCA_903828025.1 uncultured Sphingomonadales bacterium | reverse complement strand
GGCCTCACCTTCCTTGAACAAGCGCACGATTAGCGGTGACATTTCGACCGGCACGCCGGTTTCCTGCGCGATCTTGTCGAACAGGCCGACGTCCTTGGAAACGAGGTCCATGGTGAAGTTGATATCGCGGCTGCCGTTGAGGATGACCTTCGATTCGGTCTCGTGCACGAAGCTGTTGCCCGAGGAGATGCGGCTCGCCTCATAGGTCGTGTTCATGTCGAGCCCGACCGCCTTGCACACCGTCAGCGCTTCGGCGAGCGCGACGAGGTGCGCGGTGCAGAGGAAGTTGGTCATGACCTTGAGCTGCGAGGCGGTGCCCCAATTGCCCGTGTGCAGCACGCGGCGGCCGAGTGTGGTGAGCACCGGAAGCACGCGCTCGAACCCTTCGCGGGGTCCAGCGGCAAAAATCGAGATATTGCCGGTATCGGCGCGGTGGCACCCGCCCGAGACGGGGCATTCCATGAACAGGCCGCCGCGTGCCTCAACCAGCGGGCCGAGCCGCAGGACTTCGGCGTAGTCGGTCGTGCTCATTTCCATCCAGACCTGCCCGGGGCGCATGACCGAGAGGAAGCCGTCCTCCCCTTCTGCCACCGCCGCGCTGGCGGCGGGCGACGGCAGGCAGGTGATGATCACATCGACCGCTTCGCCGAGCGCGGCGGGGCTCGCCGCTTCCTTGGCGCCGCGCGCGACATATTCGGCGACGAGTTCGGGATTGAGATCGCGCACGGTGACGTCATGGCCGTTGCGGATGAGGCTGCCTGCCAGCTTGCCGCCGACATTGCCGAGGCCGATGAAACCGATTTTCATGACAGGTTATTCTCCGGGGATCAGCACGATCTTGCCGACGTGCTTCTTTTCAAGAAAGGCGCGCTGCGCCAAGGCGATTTCGGAAAGCGGATAGGTGGCGGCGACAACGGGGCGGATTTCGCACCGCTCGATATAGCCGACAAGATTGGGGAAAACGTGCGGATCAAGGATCGTGCAGCCGTAAAGCGTCAGGTCCTTGAGGTAGAGCGTGCGCAGATCGAGTTCGGCAATCGGGCCGGAAATCGCCCCCGCCACGCCGTAACGCCCGCCGCGCTTCAAGGCATCGAGCAGGGCAGGAAAACCGGCCCCGCCTGCAACGTCGATCACCACATCGAAGGTTTCGGGCGCGAAGCGGCTCCCGCGCGGTTCAACTTGGCTGGCCCCGAGCGCGCGGACGCCGTCTGCCTTGTCGGCACTGGCGAGCGCGGTCACGTCCGCCCCGCGCCGCTTGGCGAGTTGCACGGCCGCCGAGCCTACACCGCCCGAAGCGCCTGTCACCAACACGCGCTCGCCCGCCGCCAGCGCGGTGCGGGTGAGCATGTTTTCGGCCGCCGAATAGGCGCAGGGGAACGAGGCGAGTTCCACATCGCTCAGCGGGGTTTCGATGCGGTGCGCGTGGACAGACGGTACGCGGGCATATTGCGCAAATCCGCCATCGACTTCGGAGCCGAAATAGGTCGCCTCGAACCGGCTGGGGCCCCGGAACACCGGCTCGACCAGCACACGGCTCCCGATGCGCGCAGGATCAACCCCCTCCCCCACCGCGACCACGCGTCCGCAGGCATCCGCGCCCTGAATCCGCGGGAACTGCGGCACGGCGCCGGTCCAGCCTGAATCTTCGGTGCGCGCTTCGGCAAAACCATCGCCGCCACCTGCCTCGGTCGCTTCGACCACGGCTTTGGAATACCACGCCGTGCGGGTGTTGATATCGGTGTTGTTGACCCCGGCCGCGCCGACGCGGATCAGTAGCTCGCCCGGGCCCGGCTGCGGCACCGGCACATCGGTGCGATAGGACAGGCATTCGAAGCCGCCGTTGCCGGTCAGCAGGACTGCCGCCATCGTGGCAGGGACGGCCATCATCCTGCCATTCCCCCGTTCGTGTCGAGCGTAGGCGAGACACCATGCCCGGCGCCAAGTGTCTCGACTTCGCTCGACACGAACGGGGATTGGAGTTTGGCCACTGGCTTAGCCGAGCGTCGGCAACTGGGATTTGAGATGCGCGAAGTGTGCATACGACATGCCCCGGTACTCGTCCCAGCCGCGCGCCGTCTTCTCGGCCACTTCGTCGGACAGTACATTGAGCGGCTGGCCGCTGGCGTAAGCGAGCAGCAGGGTCTGCGCGGCTTTCTCGAAGAAATAGAGGTCCTCGAACGCCTCGGCCACGGTGTTGCCGGTGCAGGTGATCCCGTGATTGCCCATCAGCAAGGTCTTGTGATTGCCGAGCGCGTCGGCAAGGCGCAGGCCTTCCTCTGCCTCGTCGGCAATCCCCCCGAAGCCCTGATCAATCGCGAGCCGACCGAAAAAGCGCGCGGTGTTGTTGTCGAGCGGCAGCAGGCGCGGATCGGCCAAAGTGGCAAGCGCAGTGGCATGCGGCGGATGGCAGTGGATGATGACGCGCGCGGCGGGGCACTGGCGGTGCACGGTGCCGTGGATCGTCCAGGCCGAGGCATCGGGCGCGTCGGGCCGGGTCATAACCGCGGGATCTTCGGCATCGAGCAGCATCAGATCATCCGGCTTGATGCTCGCGAAATGCTGCCACTTCCGGTTCAACAGGAACTGCTTGCCGTCCGCCGAAACCGCCGCGCTGAAATGGTTGCCGACGGATTCGCTCCAGCCCATCTGCGCGGTGATGCGGAATGCAGCTGCCAGATCTTCGCGCAGCGCAGCGATTTCGGCCTCAGTCACTTGAAGCGCCCCTCGCTCGTCAGCGCGCGGTAGGTGCTGCGCATCTCGCCGCGATCGGCATACGTCCCGCGCAAATAGCGCGCGCCGCTGGTCGCCGAATAAGCCTCGCGCCCGTGGACGATGCGGTGGTTGTCGAACACGATGCATTCGCCTGCCTCGATGCGGAAGCGCATGAGGTACTTGTCCGACTGGAGCATGCGGCCAAACCGGCAGAACGCGGGGTAATAACGGTCGAGCACAGGCTGCGGCAGATCGAACACATCGGCCATGTGCTGGCTGATCGTCACGCCCGAAACTTCGCCATGCGCATCAAGCTCGATCACCCGCTGGCGCGAGCGCACATCATAGGTGTCGTGCTCGCAGTAGAACGGCACATCCGTCTCGGCGAGGAGGCGGAAATCCTCGGGGAATTGCTCGCGGAAATCGTTGGCGACGGCGACGCCATCGAGGAACAGGTTGGCCCCGCCCTCCACGCTGTTGGCGCGGCAGTGGAGGAACTGGACGCCGGGGGCCATGTCTTCCGCCGGGGTGTCGGTGTGCAGTTCGAGCGCCTTGGCGGTGTAAGCCAGATTGGTCGGCTCGATGTGCGTCATCACATCGAAGTATTCGCCAAAGAATGTCGGGCGGACGTGGCCCATCAGCTTGACCAGCTCGGTGAGGCCTTCGTCGCTGTCGGGCATTTCGTTCACGATAGCGACGCCCTCGACGATCAGGGCCTTGAGCCAGGCCGCGAGTTTGGCCTTGTCGGACATCAGTTCGGCCTGCGTGAAGCGCGCAATGTCGGCATAGTGATCGGCATACCAGGCGCGGCGCGGCAGGTCGGACGGGTCGGGACGGCGCTTGCCCTCGGCGTAAGCGGCGAGCCAATCGAGCGCATAGCGGCTGGTGTGGTTTTCACCGTCCCACACGATTTCGAGCGCGCCGTCCACGATCTGCGCGCTGCGCGGGCGCGGCGGTGTATCGAGATGGAAAATGTCGAACACCCGCTCGCGCGTCTGGCTGTCAAACGATGTCGGGCAGTTGTCGCGCAGCCAGTAGTGGTTGAAATAGGCGGGCGCGCCGCCCGGCAGGACGAGTTCGAGGCCCGTCTCGGTCACCGTAACCGGAGCAGCCGGTGAAGTCGTGAGGCTCATGCATTCCCCCGCTGAAAAGCGCCTTGGACAGGCCGGATATGGGCCTGCTGGTTTGGTGTGCAAGCTTTAGCCGGGATTGGCCCGTGCCAGCAGTCCATCACCAAGATTCATACCCTATATCAGGTTGGATAATGCTCAGGCAGGATAATACTCAGGCAGGGGCCAGCAAATCGGCCGCCCACGGTAGCTGCGCCAGCACCGGCGGCAAGCTCTCCGCGCGGATCGCATCGACCGCCAGCGCAGCGGTTTCGGCGGCCAGATCGCCCAGTTCGCCCGTGCGGCTCACCACCTGAATGCGCCGGGCAAACCGCGCGCGCGGCAGCGGCTCGACCCGAAGCTGCGGGATCAACCACGGCATGGCCGCAAGGCACAGCAGCGAAGTGATGCTCCAGCCGATCCCCAGCGCCACCGCGTTAAGCTGCTGCGGCACGATATCGACCTCGATCACGTTGGGCAGACGCAGGCGCATGCGCGTGAGCTGGCTTTCAATGCGCTGACCCATCCCGGTATCGAGCGAATAGCGCACGAATGGCAGCGGTTCGGCGGTATCCAGCGCATCGAGCGACCCGCGAAAGCTGGTGGGAAAAACCATCACGAACGGATCGTCGATCACGTCATGATGTACCACGCCTTCCTGCTTTTCGAGCACGCTGCTGCCGGTGACCAGCATGTCACAGCGCCGCGCGAGGAAGTCCTGCTGCTGGTTGAGCGAAATGCCCGACCGCACCCGCCAGCGCGCCACACGCGGGCCGAGGCGGCCAAGCAAGGGCGCGGTGAGCAGGATCGCCAGCGTTTCAGACATCGCGACGGTAACTTTGTCGATCGGCTGGCCCGCTCCTTCGCGCACTTCGTCGACCATCGTGCGCGCAGTGGCGAGCAGCTGCGTGGCGCGTTCATAGAGCGCGCGCCCCGCCGGGGTAAGGCCCAGCGGGCGCAAGGTGCGATCAAACAACGTCGCGCCGATACCTTGTTCGAGCCGCGCGATGGTTTGCGAGACGGCCGACTGGGTGATCCGCATCTGCTGCGCGCTCGCGGTCATCCCGCCCAGTTCGACCGTCAGGACGAACACTTCGAGTGCGTGAAAATCGAATTCGGGGGGCAGCAGCATCGGACCTTTGGAGACCTCAGAATAAATTAGGGTGAACCTCCATATTATATCTGGTTATCCTGGAGCAAGACCGTTCACGCAGATATGCGAATTGACGTAGGTCAATGCGGACGCCAAAGTGGTCCAATTGCACGGAGAAGTCCCGATCGCGCCTGACCGCCTCATCAACCGCCGCTGGCTGCCGCTGAACGCGCTTCGCGCGTTTGAAGCTGTCGGTCGGCACATGAGCTTCACCGCTGGCGCGCAGGCGCTCACGGTGTCGCAAAGCGCGATGAGCCGCCATGTCAGCAGCCTTGAGGATCTGATCGGCCGCCCGCTGTTCGAACGTGGCGCGAGCGGCCTCAAGCTGACACCAGCGGGCTCGATCCTGCTGCCGGTGGTGAGCAAGTGCCTCGACCGGATGGAGCAATCGATCAACACCATCCGCAACAAGGATCTGGAAAGCCGCCCGCTGCGGCTGCACATCCCGCCTTCGCTGCTCTATC
Source organism: uncultured Sphingomonadales bacterium (assembly GCA_903828025.1). Classification (GTDB taxonomy): domain Bacteria; phylum Pseudomonadota; class Alphaproteobacteria; order Sphingomonadales; family Sphingomonadaceae; genus Novosphingobium. The sequence goes on along the minus strand of CAIKKO010000486.1, from coordinate 2,268 downwards.
AAAATGCGCTGCCGCTCATCCGCGATTTCCACAAGCAGCATCCCGAGATCCGGATCGACGTGACGACCTCGAACGTCACCGGCGCGCCGCGTGACAATGTCGACATGGCCATCGTGTTCGACCGGCCCAATGTCGACGACAAAGTGGCGGACCTGCTGTGGATGGTGCGCGTCGCCCCGCTGTGCTCGCCCGAGACGGCGGCGGCGCACAAGGGCAAGTCGCTGGAGCAGTTTCTGGCGGACAACGAACTGCTCCATGTCAAGCTGGAAGGCGAACCGCGCGGACTGCTGTGGAGCAGCTATGCCGACCAGCAGCGCCTCGCGATCGAGACCAACGACGGGCTGGCGTTTGACACGGCTTTTTCCGCCGTGCGCTATGCCATCGGCGCTTCGGGCGTGGTGCTGGCGGATATCGACATGTTCGCGCAGGAGATCGCCAGCGGCGAACTGGTCATGCCCTACGACCGCGTTTCGGCCGATGGCTTTGGCTATTACCTCAAGACCCACGCCGAGGATCTGGGCGATCCAGCGATCTATCTGCTGCGCGACTGGATCATCCGCCACTTCTCACGCGGCATGACCAAGGACAGCCCGCCCGCCGACCGGGTGCCCGAAATGCGCGCCTGACCGAAGAGGTCAGGGTGTTGGGGTCAAGTGCTTCAGCAGCAGTCCGTCCTTGTGGTCCTTGATGAAGCCCTTCCACGTCGGATTGGCCCCGCCTTGGCTCACGGCGTCATAGGCCTTCACATCGCTGACCCATTTTGCGCCGTCGGAATCTTCGGACGGAACCGCGAAATAGGCCGCGCGGCTCGCATCGCCTTTGAGATTGCGATCGAGGAACGCGGTGATGAAGTGCAGCGCAATCGAATTGACGCGCTCCTTGCGCCACACGCGGTCCTCGAACCAATCGAAATCCCACAGCTTGCCGCGCATTTCGGCGGGCGGGGGATTGGTGCCGATGGCGTGCCCGGCCCCCTTGAACGCGAGCAAGTAGCGATCCGCGCCCGTGGCATCGCGGAAGATCGCAGCGGGGCCGGGATCATAGCCGACCGTCCGGTCCATCGTGCCCGCGACCACCAGCAGCGGCGCATGGATGCCCGAGAGCCCTGCCCCGCCCCACGCGGCCCACGGCGCGCCCCCGGCGGGTGCAATGGCCACGACCGCCTTGATCGCGCCGTCGTGCAGCGCAGCGGCCTCCACGCCGCTCCCGGTGTAGCGCTCGGTGAGCGCTGCGGGCAGGCGCTGTACCGCCGGGCTCGCCGCATCGAGCGCACCTCCGGCCACCGTCAGCGCGCCGTAGCCGCCGAACGAATAGCCCGCGAGCGCAATGCGCGAGGTATCGACCAGACTGCCCAGCAGCCCGGCGCGCAGCCGCCGCAAGACATAAGTGATATCGAGCGGGCGGCGGATCAGCGTGGCCGGGGCCTTGGCCACATCGGTGATATCGGGATCGTGGTGGCGGATCGCGACGACGACATAACCCTTGGTTGCGAGGTTTTCCCCCAGCCACGAGAGCATCACCGGATCGTTGTTGTAACCGTGCGAGAGCAGCACGATGGGATAACCCGCCCCGGCGGCAGGCGCGCCCGTCACCGCCAGCGCGGGCACGGTGAACCGGGCGGGCGGCTGCGGTGGTTCCGAGGTCAGGCTGGCGCTGTAGACGGCGCGCTTGGCCTTGGCCGGAACATGCGCCGGATACCAGATCACCAGCGGCAGCATGCGGTCGGCGCGCACCAGCTTGCCCTGCGCCAGACTACCCAGCGGATCGACCGCGCCGGTATCGACCACCGTGCGCTCCATCACGCCCACCCCGTCGGGGCCCAGCGCGGCCAATTCGGGCGCGCCGATTTCGGGCACGCTGGGCGGCGGCGCAGCGGCGGGCAGCATGGTGAGGGCGGCGAGCGGCGCGAGGCGCTTCAGCGAACGGGGCGTGCGGCGGAGGATCATGGCCCGTGTTACCCGGTTTACGGGGCTTGCGGCTATCTCCTATTCGCATCCGGCCTTGCGTTCGCTGCATTTGTTCTGAAGCGATGAGCGGACTATGGAGCGCGCACACTGATCGAGGGGTCCGGCATGGCTGGCAATACAGAAGAAGCGAGCCTCGACACCGTTGACCTGCTGATTGTCGGCGGGGGAATCAACGGCGCGGGGATCGCGCGCGACGCTGCCGGGCGCGGGCTATCTGTGCTGCTGGTCGAGCAGGAAGACCTCGCGAGCCACACTTCGTCGGCCAGCACAAAGCTGATCCACGGCGGGCTGCGCTACCTCG
>CAIKKO010000485.1 GCA_903828025.1 uncultured Sphingomonadales bacterium | reverse complement strand
CACCTCGTGTCTGGCGTGCTTCATGGCCGCGATGCAGACCATTCGCAACATCGTCATCCTGACCGGGGCCGGGGTTTCCGCCGAAAGCGGGATCGACACCTTCCGCTCGGCCGGGGGCCTGTGGGAACAGCACCGCGTGGAAGACGTGGCGACGCCCGAGGGCTTCGCGCGCGATCCCGATCTCGTGCTGCGCTTCTACGACATGCGGCGCGCAGCGATCCAGACCAAAGAGCCCAACCCCGCCCACCACGCGCTCGGCCGGCTGGAGCGCGAATGGCCGAAGAAGGTGCCCGGCGGCACCATCACGCTCGTCACGCAGAATGTCGATGACCTGCACGAACGCGGCGGATCGCTCTCCGTGATCCACATGCACGGCGAGCATCTCACCGTGTGGTGCACCGCCTGCGATGCGCGGCACCGCTGGACCGGCCCGCTGTTCCACCGTCCGCCCTGCCCGGACTGCGCCACAGCCGCGCTGCGGCCCGATGTCGTGTGGTTCGGCGAAGTGCCCTACCGCATGGACGACATCTTCGCCGCGCTGCGCGAGGCGGACTTGTTCGTCTCGATCGGCACTTCGGGCGCGGTCTATCCCGCCGCCGGTTTCGTGCGCACTGCCAATGATCTTGGCGCGGCGACGCTCGAACTCAATCTCGAACGCTCAGCTGGCTCGGCGTGGTTCGATGAAACGCGGCTGGGGCCCGCGAGCGCAGTGGTGCCAGCCTGGGTGGAGGAACTGCTAGGCCGCTGAACCGCAGGCGCGGCAGTCCGGGTCCTTGGCAATCCGCATCGTGCGCAGCGCGGGCTTCAGCCCGTCGAGCACATGGACTTGCCCCCACTGCGGATCGCCGAGCGTGGACACGCCCTCCAGCAAGACCCGCAGCGCGGCCATCGCCCCGAACGCGCCGACCATGCCGACCATCGCGCCCAGCACGCCGGTATCGGCGCAGCTGTCGCAATCCTCGGCATCGAAGGCATCGCCGACAAAGCAGCGATAGCAGGCGTGGGCCCCACGGTGCCCGGCAAAGTTCGCCACCTGCCCCTGAAACCGCCCGAGCGCCGCGCTCGTCAGCGGTACGCCCGCCAGAACGCAGGCATCCGAAACCGCAAGCCGGGTGGCAAAGTTGTCGCAGCCGTCGAGCACCACATCCGCCCCTCCGATCAGCTCGGCTGCGTTATCCTTGGTCAGCCGGGTGACGAAGGCAGTGCCCGCCAGCTGAGGATCAAACGCCGCGAGCCATGCCGCCGCCGCTTCCGCCTTGGGCCGGCCAATGTCGCTGGTGCGGAAAATGGTCTGGCGCTGGAGGTTAGAGGCATCGACCACATCGTCGTCGATCAAGGTCAGCCGCCCGATCCCTGCGCCTGCGAGATACTGCAAGGCCGGGCTGCCGATGCCGCCAAGCCCAACGAGCACGACATGGCTTTGCACCAGCTTTGCTTGCCCCGCACCGCCCACTTCGGGGAGCACGATATGGCGGGCGAAGCGGTCGAGGCGGTCTGGATTCATGTCCGTGAGTTAGGGAGAAACCAGGCGAAATGCGAGGGCCCCTGCGACAAGTTCAGGGTAAACTTGCCCTCGCATCTATCCCTTCTTCAGTCTTCCAACTGCCGCAGCAACGTCCGCACATCGCCGTCCATATCGGCATCGCGGGTGCGCAGTTCTTCGATCAGCCGCACCGCGTGGATCACGGTCGAGTGATCGCGCCCGCCGAACTTGCGCCCGATCTCCGGGTACGAGCGCGGGGT
>CAIKKO010000484.1 GCA_903828025.1 uncultured Sphingomonadales bacterium | reverse complement strand
CTTGTGGCGTGCGCCGTTATCGTTATCCGCCCCATTTTGCGGGTGCGTAATATTATGTCACAATAGTGAACTAATCATGCGGAGCCTACCCCGGCAACCGCGCAAGGGCAAGCCGGAGGAAGGTTAAGATTCGTCCGCAGTCGCGCTGTCAGGCCGCCACGACTGCAGCCTCCAGCCGCACCGCGTCCATGGTCAGCGCGAGGGACCGGTGGCGCTGCGCCGGATCAAAAGTCGAACCGGCAACAATCAATTCATCCGCCCCGGTCCGCACCTGAAACGCCCTGAGCTGCGCGCGCACCGTCTCCACGCTGCCCACCGCGCTGACCTGCCGGATATGATCGAGCATCGCGAGCGAGGCGGGCGGCAGGCTTTCGCGGTAGCCGGGGATCGGCGGCGGCAGCTTGCCCGGCGATCCGGTGCGCAGCCGCACGAACGACTGGTCCATCGAGGATGCGAGCAGCACGGCTTCCTCGTCGGTTTCGGCGGCGGTCACGTTGATCGCAGCCATCACATAGGGCTCGGCGAGCCGCGACGAAGGCTCGAACCGCTCGCGATACAGCGCCAGCGCGGCATCGAGATGATCGGGCGCGAAGTGCGAGGCGAAAGCATAGGGCAGCCCGAGCATGCCTGCGAGCTGCGCGCCGAACAGGCTCGACCCCAGAATCCACATCTCGGGATTCGCGCCCAGACCGGGGGTGGCCTGCAACGGCAGGCGCGGATCGCCCGCGAAGTGCAGTTGCAGCTCGACCACGTCGGACGGGAACTCCTCCGCCGCCTTGTGGATGTCCTTGTGCAGTGCGCGCAGCACGCGCTGGTCGGCCCCCGGCGCGCGGCCAAGGCCAAGGTCTATCCGCCCCGGAAACAGCGCATCGAGCGCGCCGAACTGTTCGGCAATCACCATCGGATTGTGGTTGGGCAGCATGATTCCGCCCGAGCCGATGCGGATGCGCGACGTGGCATGGCCGATATGCGCGAGCACGACCGAGACGGCGGCCCCGGCGATGCCTTCCATCCCGTGATGCTCGGCCACCCAGAACCGCGTGTAGCCCAGCTCCTCGGCCGTGCGGGCGAGCGCAGCGGTTTCGACCAGCGCCTCGCGCACCGTGCCGCCTTCGCGCACCGGCACCAGATCGAGCACGGCGAGTTTGAGGGGCTTGCGGGTCATCGCTGGGTCTCCGGCGCACTGGTCGTTGGCGCAGGCGCAGGACCGAGCTGGTCCAGATACCCGCGCGCTGCCTTGGCTTCCGCGCTTTCGGGGGCGAGTGCAAGCACCGATTCCCACGATTTGCGCGCCGCCGCCTCGCGCCCGCCGAGCACCGCGATGACCCCCGCCTCAAGCCCGATCTGCGGCCCCAGCGGATCGCCATGCGCTGCAAGGCCTGCAGCCACTTCGATATCGCGCTGCGCCCGCTCCAGATCCGTGTCGCGCCGCGCGAGCGTGGCGGAAAGCAGCCAGCCCTCGGCATCGTTGGGCGCGAGCCGGTGCGCCTCTTCCAGCGCGCCGCTCGCTTCGGGAAGGCGATTCAAAGCAACCAGCGCGCGCGACCGATCAGTCTGCACCGAACCGCGCGCCGCATTGTCTTCGGCGGCGGGTGCCTTGGCGGGGATCGCAGCGAGCGCCTTGTCAAACCACGTCAGCGCGGTTTCGGCATGGCCGCCCGCCAGCGCGGCATTGCCTGCCATCGCCTGCAACGCGGCTGCCGCCGTGACATCGGCAGCGGGGACTTGCCCTGCGCTCTCGGCAAAGGCCGCTTCGGCCCCGGCATAGTCGCCCTGCTGCATCAGGAGCTGCCCAAGGCACTGCGCCGCCGCGCCGCGCCCAAGGCTGGGCGCGCCATTGGGCACATTGGCGGGCTGGCTTTCCGCGAGCCACGCGCGGGCCGCAGCAATGCCCGCCGCCAGATCCTTGTCGCCCAGAGCAAGGCACAGCGAATAGCGCGTCGGTGCCGGCCGAGCAGGGGCTGCAACGGGCGCTGCGCTCTGCGTCGCCGCCGGAGTCGAAGATTGCGCCGCACCGGGCACCGGCGGCGGGACTTCGGTCACGTGCTTGCGCCGGGGAATCGGCAGCGCGGAGGGCGCTTGCGGTGAGGGATTGGGCCCGACCTGCTGCCAGACCACCGACGGGAAGGGTTCGGCGGCAAACAAGGCGAGGGGCAATAGCAGCATGGAATGTCCTTCAGGCCGGGTTCGGCAAAGCGCCCAGCGTATGCAGCAGCAGCGCGATATCGGCGGGGCGCGAGAGGCGGTGGTCCCCGTCCTTGATCAGCAGCACCTGCACATCGGCTGAACGCAGCGCCGCTGCCAGCCGAAGGGAAACGTCCCACGGCACATCCGGGTCTGCCTGCCCGTGGATGAGCCGCACCGGGCCATCGAAGGCGATGCCGCGCGCCAAAAGCAGGTTCTGCTGCCCCGCCGCCCAGAACCGCGCATGGGTCGGCGTCGGCTCCGGGCCATAGGGGTTGTCCTGAAACAGCGTTTCGCCGCGCGCGAGCACCGCCTGCTGCGCTGCGTCATAGCCCCAGTCGGTGAAATCGGGTGCGGGGGCGAGGCCGACCAGCGCCGTGACCACCCCATGTAGCGCCTCGGCCACCAGCAGCATCAGCCACCCGCCCATGCTCGAACCGCACAGCACAACGCTGTCGATCCCGAGGCTGCGTATCAGCGCCGCCACCTCATCGCGCCATCCCGGCAGCGTCTTTTCGGCAAATGTGCCCTCGCTCTGGCCGCAGCCGGTGTAATCGAGCAGCAGGCACGCCCGTCCCTCGGCCTCGGCCCAGCGCAGCACCGCCTGCGCCTTGCCGCCCGCCATGTCGGACATATAGCCCGGCAGGAACACGATGGCCGGAAGGCTGCCCGGTTGGAAGCGATAGGCCATCCGCTCGCCGGACGCCAGGGTGAAGTGCTCGATCATGCCGCCCTTGTGCCACCGCGCCGGCAATGGGCAAGTGGCACAAACGCTATCTTTACGCCCGCCATGCTAGCGCGCCCGGCATGACAGCCCGTTTCCTCTCCGCGCAAGCATGGTTCGCCACCAGCCGGGGCGAGCTCATCGCGCTCTTCGCACTGTTCACGCTGCTGCGCGCCGCCGCGATCCTGCTCGATGTTGCGCCCAGCTCGGACGCGGCGTGGTACTATTCGCGTGCCGACATGCTGGCGCAAGGGCTCGGCTATCTGGGCGATCACGGCGAGCCGACCGCTTACTGGCCGCCGGGCTGGCCGCTCGCGCTGAGCCTCGCGTTCAGGGCCTTTGGCACTTCGACGCTGACGGTGGGGCTGCTCAATCTCGTCTGCGCGGTGGTCGCGGCCTGGCTGACTTATGATCTGGCGCGGCGGCTGTTCGGATCAGAATTGGGCGCGCGCATCGCGCTGTTCCTGCTGGCGGTCTATCCGAACTCGATCCTCTACGTGCCGCTCGCGCTCACCGAAGTGTTCTACACGGCGCTGCTGCTCGGTGGGTGCTGGCTGCTGATCGCGCGCAAGGGCGGGTTGCGGCTGGTGCTGGCGGGCCTCGTGTTCGGCGTCGCCACGCTGGTCAAGGCGCAGACACTGGTGGTCGTGCCGCTGATCTGCCTGATCGGCCTGCTACGCGACGGCGATGTCCTGCGTCGCACCCCCGGCGTGATTGCACGCGGCGCGTTCATCATCGCGGTCGCCGCGCTCACCGTCGCGCCGTGGACAATCCGCAACCATGCAGCGCTCGGTGCCTGGGTGCCGGTTTCGACCAATGGCGGGGCTACGCTCATCACCGGCAATAACGACACCGCACGCGGCGGCTTCACCCCCGAAGACCCGGTGGTAGTCGCGCTCGTGGCGCGCAAGGATATCAATGAACTGCAGCGCGACGCAGAGGCGACACGGCTCGGCAAGGACTGGATCAAGGCGCACCCGGTGCGGTTTGCGGCGCTGATGCCGCTGAAATTGCTGCGGCTCTGGGGGCCGGACGGCGAGGGGCAATGGCCCTATGAAACCGATTCCGCCGCCTATCGCGCCGCCCCGTTTGCCTTCAAGGTGCTGCGCGCGGCCAACCAGCTGTGGTATGTCGCGCTGCTTGGGCTGTTCGCGGTGGCGGGCTGGTTGATGATCCGCCAGCGGCGGGCTGCGGGCGAGCGGGTGATCGACTGGTGGGTGCTGCCTTATGGCATCGCGCTGTATCCCAGCATGATCGCGCTCATCTTCTCCGGCCAATCGCGCTTCCATTATCCGGTGATGCCGTTCGTGTGCATGGCGGCGGGCTGGGTGCTGGCGGTCTGGCTGGAGCGGCGCGCAGCGCGCAACGCATAACTGGCCTTCCGGCGCGCGCCGGTTTCTGCCAAAGCGCCGCTGATCGCTAAACAAAGCCAATCCTTGCGAGAGCGCCCATGTCCGAAATGTTCAAGATCACTCTGCCCGACGGTTCCGTGCGCGAAGTTGCGCCCGGCACCACCCCGGCAGACATTGCCGCCGCGATCGGCCCGGGCCTCGCCAAGGCCGCGATCGGCGCGCGCGTGGACGGTGAGCTGTTCGACATTACCCGCCCCTTCGCAGGCGACGCTGCGCTCGCGCTCGTCACCGTGCGCGATGAGGCCGACGCGCTCGAACTGGTGCGGCATGATTATGCCCACGTACTGGCCGAGGCGGTGCAGGCGCTGTTCCCCGGCACGCAGATCACGTTCGGCCCGAGCACGGACGACGGATTTTACTACGATTTCGCACCACAGGACCGCGCCTTTACCGAGGATGATCTCCCCGCCATCGAAGACGCGATGCGCAAGATCATCGCGGCAGACAAGCCGCTGCGGCGCGAAGTCTGGAGCCGCGCCGATCTCATCGCGCGCTGGCAGCAACAGGGCGAAACCTTCAAGGCCGAATGGGCCGCCGAACTGCCTGAAAATGAGGAGTTGACGGTCTACTGGTCCGGTTCGGACTGGCTCGACATGTGCCGCGGCCCGCACCTTGCCTCCACCGGCAAGCTCGATCCGGCGGCCTTCAAACTCACGCGCGTTTCGGGGGCTTACTGGCGCGGCGATCAGGCCAACGCCATGCTCAGCCGCGTCTACGGCACCGGCTGGCTCAACAAGAAGCAGCTCGACGCGCATCTCACGCGGCTGGAGGAGGCCGCCAAGCGCGATCACCGCAAGCTCGGCGCGGAGATGGACTTGTTCCACCTTCAGGCCGAAGCCCACGGCTCGGTATTCTGGCACCCCAAGGGCTACCGCATCTGGCGCGAGCTGGAATCCTATATGCGCCGCGCCATCGACGGTGCGGGCTACCGCGAAGTCAAAACCCCGCAAGTGATGGACGCACGCCAGTGGGAGCAGTCTGGCCACTGGGGCAAATACCGCGAGAACATGTTCGTCATCCCCGACGAGGTGCCCAACACCGAGGACGAGGGCCCGGTGATTTCGGGCGAGGCGGACTGGATGGCGCTCAAGCCGATGAACTGCCCGGCGCACGTGCTGATCTTCCGGCAGGGCCTCAAGTCCTATCGCGAACTGCCGCTGCGGCTCTATGAAAACGGCTGCTGCCACCGCAACGAGCCGCACGGCGCGCTCCACGGCCTGATGCGCGTGCGCCAGTTCACGCAGGACGACGCGCATATCTTCTGCCGCGAAGACCAGATCGTCAGCGAAGTCCGCGCGTTCTGCGCGCTGGCAGACCGGATCTACAAGCACTTCGGCTTCACGTATTCGATCAAGCTCGCGCTGCGACCCGAAAAGCGCTTCGGCACCGAAGCGATGTGGGATCTGGCCGAAACCGAACTGCGCGCCGCCGTGGTCGAAGCCGGGCTCGCCACGCCCGAATACGGCTGGGAAGAACTCCCCGGCGAAGGCGCGTTCTATGCGCCCAAGCTCGAATGGCACCTGACGGACGCGATCGGCCGCACCTGGCAGGTCGGCACGATCCAGTCGGACCGCGTGCTGCCCGAGCGTCTCGATGCCGCCTATGTCGGTGAGGACGGCGAGAAGCACCGCCCGGTCATGCTCCACCGCGCGATTTTCGGCTCGTACGAGCGCTTCATCGGCATCCTGATCGAACACTACGCGGGCCGCCTGCCCACGTGGCTGGCCCCGGTGCAGGCGGTGGTCGCCACGATTGTCTCGGACGCGGACGACTATGCACTCGCCGCCACCGAACAGCTGCGCGCCGCCGGCATCCGCACCGAGAGCGACCTGCGCAACGAGAAGATCAACTACAAGGTGCGTGAGCATTCGCTCGCCAAAGTCCCGTACCTGCTCGTGGTCGGCAAGCGCGAGGCCGAAGAAGGCACCGTCGCGATCCGCGTGCTCGGCGAGCAGGCGCAGCGGGTCATGCCGCTGGCCGATGCGATTGCCCTGCTGCAGACCGAAGCAACGCCGCCGGACTTGCGCTGAGCGGGGTCTCGTAACCTGAAATAAACCCTCCCCGGTCCATAAGTGTCCACCGCAAGTGGACCGGATGGACCTGCCGATGACGATGAATTTCCCCGAGCTGGCCAAGCAGGCCGCTGCCGACGGCACGATCACGGCCGACGAAGTGCTCGCCCTGCGCCGCGTCGCCTGGCCCGACGGGGTGATCGACGGCGATGAGGCCGAGGCGATCCTCGCGATCAACGACCTCGTGGCGGACAAGAGCCCCGAGTGGACCGATTTCCTAGTTGAGGCAGTGGGCGACTATGTCGTCAACGGCACGCAGCCCAAAGGCTATGTCGCGCAGCAGACCGCAGACTGGCTCATGGCGAACCTCGACCGCGATGGCCGCCTCGATTCGGTGGCCGAGCTTGAACTCATGGTGAAGGTGCTCGAAAAGGCGCTGGGTACACCGGATTCGTTCAAGGCCTATGCGCTCAGCCAGATCGAACGCGCGGTGCTCTCAGGCGAGGGGCCGACCCGCGACGGCGGCGCGCTCGACGCCGGTTGCATAACCGCAGCCGAATGCAAGCTCTTGCGCCGCATGATCTTTGCCAGTGGCGGCGACCGGCCCGCAGCGGTCAGCCAGGCCGAGGCCGAAATGCTCTTCCGCATCAAGGACGCGACCTTGGGCGCGGCCAATGCGCCCGAATGGCAGCGCCTGTTCGTGCAAGGCGTGGGCAACTACCTGCAAGGCTGGAGCAATGCGCGCAGCGTAACGCGCGAACGTGCGGCCCAGCTCGAAACCTTCATGAACGACACGTCCAGCAGCCTCAGCCGGTTCTTCGGCCGCATGGCCCACGTTCGCGCGGCGGACCTCGGCGTTGCTGCGCACGATATCCTCGCGGGCGGTGAAGCCCCGGCGCGGGATATCGCTGGAGAGGCCGATGCCGCCGCTGCCGTCACGACGCCCGAACACCAATGGCTCGATGGCCGGATCGCGGCGGATCACCAGACCGATCCGCTGGAACAAGCGCTGATCGCGTTTCTCGCCGAAGCGGCCTGAAACGGCCGTTCACCCGCGGTTAGGCATTACCAGCACAGGAAGCGTTTACCCGCTGCACGGCATAAGGCTCGCATCGCAGTGGGGTAACGTATGCAAACTCTGGCCAGAATGCCGTCGCAGGACATCGAGGTGGAGAACCGCCGCGTCCAGCGCCAGCGCGCGGGCGAGGGGCAGAGCGGCCGCATCCAGCGCATCTTCGACATTTCGCGCTTTGGCTGCCAGATCGAAACGGGCGACCTGGCTGACGGCAGCAATGGCCAGTTTGTCGAGATCGACTTCGGCACGGTCGTGACGCGGGCCATCATCCGCTGGTCAGATCGCGCGCGGCTGGGGCTGGAATTTGCCCGGCCGCTGGGGTCCGCGCAAGTCGACACCCTGCTCACCGACCCCGCACCGATCAGGCTGCGCAGGCTCTGAGGCGCTTTGAGTAGGCCGGTTAAATCGTAAAGCTTTCGCCGCAGCCGCAGCTGCCTTTGGCATTGGGGTTCTGGAACACGAACCCGGCGGTGAAATCGTCTTCCTGCCAGTCCATCGTGCTGCCGATCAGATAGAGCACCGAGCCGCCGTCGATGAAAAACGTCCCGCCCGGCGTCTCGATCCGCTCGTCCATCGGATTGGCCGCATCCACATAATCGACCGAATAGGCCAGCCCGGAGCAGCCCCGGCGCGGGGTCGATAGCTTGACCCCGATCGCACCCTCGGGCGCAGACTGCATCAGCTTGGCAATGCGCGCCTCGGCCGATGGCGTGAGGATCACGGCGGCGGGGCGCTGGCGGGCTGTGGGGCGGGTGATGGTCTCGGTCACTACACTGTCTCCCCCCTCCCGTTTGCGGGAGGGGCCGGGGGTGGGCCTTTTGCTATGTAGGGATGCACCGGGCCCTTGCCCACCCCTAACCCCTCCCGCCGGCGGGAGGGAAACGCTCAGAGCATTCCCAGTTCAAGCTTGGCGTCGTCGCTCATTTTCTGCGGGTCCCACGGCGGATCCCACACCAGATTGACCTCGGCGTCGCGCACACCGGGTACCGCCTCGACACGCAGCTCGACTTCGGCGGGCATTGATTCGGCCACCGGGCAATGCGGCGTGGTCAAAGTCATGCTCACCACGACCGAGCCTTCCGGGCTCACATCGACGCCGTAAATCAGGCCAAGGTCATAGATATTGACCGGGATTTCCGGATCGAAAATCTCGCGCAGCGCGCTGACCACGGCTTCGTAGATTTCACCGCCCGGCTCGCCGGGGGCCGCTGCTGCGGGCTGCGCCGCCAGAAAGCCGTCGAGATAGTCGCGCTTGCGTTCAAGCTTTTCCGCCGCTGTCTCTTCCACAGCCTGCTCGACGAAGGCGCGCTGCGGCGCTTCCACCGCTTCGACTTCCTCGACCACGAACTTGCGTTCTTCTCCACTCATCCGAAGATCCTCACCCGAAAATCCTAATCGTTCGTTCGATCCCGCGCACGAGCGCGGCGATATCGCTTTCATCGCTGTAGATGCCGAAGCTGGCGCGCGCCGTGGCGGGCACGCCAAGGTGCTCCATCAACGGCTGGGCGCAATGATGCCCGGCGCGGATCGCGACGTTTTCCTCGTCCAGAATCGTGCCGAGATCGTGCGGATGCACGCCTTCGAGCGCAAAGCTGACGATCCCGGCGCTCTCTGCCGGGCCGAACAACCGCACCGAATTGATCCGCCCGAGCGCCTCGCGCGCCTTGCCAACCAACGCCGCCTCATGCGCATGGATCGGGGCAAGGCCTTGCGCCGAAACGAAATCCGCCGCCGCGCCAAAGGCAATCGCTTCGACAATCGCGGGCGTTCCGGCCTCGAACCGCTGCGGCGCGGGGGCCCAGGTCGTCTCGGCAAAGGTCACGCGGTCGATCATCGAGCCGCCGCCCTGCCATGGCGGCATCGCGTCGAGAATGGCCGCCTTCGCCCACAGCGCGCCAATCCCGGTCGGGCCATAGAGCTTGTGGCCCGAGAACACATAGAAATCACAGCCCAGCGCCGCGACATCGACCGGCAGCCGCGCGACGGACTGGCACCCATCGAGCAGGATCTTCGCCCCCACCGCATGCGCCAGCGCGACCGCACGCGGCGCATCGAGCACCGAGCCCAGCACGTTCGAGACATGCGCAAAGGCCACCAGCTTGTGCGCCGGGGTGAGCATGCGTTCCGCCGCATCGAGATCAATCCGGCCGTCCTCGGTCAGCGGGCAGACGTCGATTTCAAGGCCGGTTCGCGCGCGGATCAGCTGCCAGGGCACGATGTTCGAATGGTGCTCCAGCTGCGAGAGCAGCACCCGGTCCCCCGGCTTCAGGGTGTGAGCGCCCCAGCTCTGCGCGACGAGGTTGATCGCCTCGGTCGCGCCGCGCGTGAACACCAGCTCGTGCTCCGCCCCGCCGATCAGCGCCGCAACCGTGCGCCGCGCCGCTTCATAAGCCAGCGTCATTTCCGCCGAGCGCGTATAAACGCCGCGGTGGACGGTGGCGTAATCGCGGCCCATCGCGCGCGTCATCGCGTCGATCACCACTTGCGGCTTCTGCGCCGTGGCGGCGGTATCGAGATAGTGCCAACGCTGCCCCTGAGCGTTGAGCAAGCCCGGCCATTCCCCCCCCAACGGGGGAGGGGGACCATCCGCAGGATGGTGGAGGGGCACGTTCAGACCAAGCACCTCGCTCACAGCAAGCCCTCCAGCGCCGCCAGCGCCGCCTCGGTCAGGCCTTCCGCCTCCGGCGCGCCGACAAAAGCCTCTGCGATAAACGCATGCAGCATCAGCTTCTTCGCCTCCGCTGGCGGCAGCCCGCGCGATTGCAGGTAAAACAGCCCTTGCATGTCCAGTTCACCCACCGCGCAGCCATGCGCGCACTTCACGTCGTCGGCGTAGATCTCAAGCTCGGGCCGCGCATTGGCGGTCGCGGTGCGCGCCAGCAGCATCGCGCGGATTGATTGCGCGCCGTCGGTGCCGACGGCCCCGCGCGCGACATGGACTTTGCCGAGATACGTGCCGGTGGCGGTCCCGCCTAGCACCGAGCGCACGACCTGCCGGCTCACCGCATCGGGCTCCAGATGGCGCACTTCGGTCACGATCTCGAGCGTCTGCGCCCCGCCGCCAAGCTGCGCCGCGCCGAAGTGAAACGACGCGCCCTTGCCGAGCGTCGCTGTCACCGCAATCCGCCCATAAGCCCCGCCCGCATTGAGCACGCGCAGATCGAACGACGCGCCCGCCTCCAGCGTGATCGCGATATCGCGCACTTCGGCACCAGCACCGAGCGCGGTGATCGCCAGCGCCTCGCTCTGTCCGGCTGGCACATGGATCACCTGCGGCGCGATCGGCCACAGCGGCGCGAGCGACGCCAGATCAGCGTAGCGAAAGGCCTCGTCGGCCCGGGTAGGGAGAGCCAGAGTCGCCAAATCACTGCCCATGCGGCGTCTCACAGCGCACCAGCGCAATCGGCGCTTCGGGCACCTTGCTGCAGTTGCGGTCCAGAATGCGCAGCGTCATCGTCTTGCCGTCCGGCCCCAGCGCATAGTCCGCCGTCAGCATCACGCCGAAATCGTCATCGCCTTCGTGCACGATGAGGTGTGTGGGCGTCACGACCTCGACCGCCTTGACCACGCCCCAGTAATCACCCTCGGTGTTCATCGGAGCGGTCACGATGCGCCGGGCATACTTGTCTGCGCAGGCGGCCGCCGAGGGTGCCCAATCGCCAAGGAACGCGGGCGGCATCACTGCAGCCGCTGCAAGGGCCAGCAGCGCGCTCATGCTGCCACGGCCTCATAACCATGCTCTTCGAGTTCGAGCGCCAGTTCCGGCCCGCCCGATTTCACGATCCGCCCGCCCGCGAGCACATGGACAAAGTCCGGCTTCACGTAATCGAGCAGCCGTTGGTAGTGCGTGATCAGCAGCACGGCTTTATCCGGTTTGCGCATGATCGCGTTGATGCCCTCGCCGCAGATGCGCAGCGCGTCGATATCGAGGCCGCTGTCGGTCTCGTCCAGAATCGCCAGCTTGGGCGCGAGGATGCCCATCTGCACCATCTCGGCGCGCTTCTTCTCGCCGCCCGAAAAGCCCACGTTTACCGGGCGCTTGAGCATGTCCATGTCAAACCGCAGCAGCGCGGCCTGCTCCTTGGCCAGCTTGATGAACGCCGCACCCGAAAGCGGCTCCAGCTCATGCACCTTGCGCTGGGCATTGAGCGCCTCGCGCAAGAACTGCAGGTTGGAGACGCCGGGAATTTCGACCGGATACTGGAACCCCAGAAACAACCCCGCCGCCGCGCGCTCGTGCGGCTCCAGCGCGAGCAGATCCTGCCCGTCAAATTCTACCGTGCCGCCGGTCACCGCATAGCCGGGCCGCCCGCCGAGCGTGTAACCCAGCGTTGATTTGCCCGCCCCGTTGGGACCCATGATGGCATGGATTTCGCCCGCGTTGATGGTGAGCGAAAGCCCCTTGAGGATCGGCTTGTCCGCAACGGTGGCGAAGAGATTCTGGATTTCGAGCATGGTCATCCTTCGAGCCCCTCCCCTTCAG
>CAIKKO010000483.1 GCA_903828025.1 uncultured Sphingomonadales bacterium | reverse complement strand
TGAAGAAGAGAGCTTAAGTCCATGGCGAAACTGAGTTCCATCAACAAGAACGAGCGGCGCAAGAAGCTCGTTGTGAAGTACGCGGCGAAGTATGCCGCGCTCAAGGCTGTTGCTGACGATGAGAAGCTCGATGAAACCGAGCGCCTCATCGCCCGCCTCAAGATGGCCGAGCTGCCGCGCAACGCGAACCCGACCCGCGTGCGCAACCGCTGCAACACCACCGGTCGTCCGCGCGGCTACTACCGCAAGTTCGGCCTCTGCCGCATCGAACTGCGCGATCTCGCCAACAAGGGGATGATCCCCGGCGTGACCAAGTCGAGCTGGTAAGGATCACGAAATGGCATTGACCGATCCCCTGGGTGATATGCTCACCCGCATCCGCAACGGCCAGCAGGCGAAGAAGGACACCGTCCTTTCGCCCGCTTCGAAGCTGCGTCTCCACGTGCTCGAGGTCCTCCAGCGCGAGGGCTACATCCGCGGCTTCACGGAGGACGCCACTGGCGCCCACCCGCAGCTGCGCATCGAGCTGAAGTATTTCGAGGGCCAGCCTGCGATCAAGCATGTTGCCCGCGTTTCGAAGCCTGGCCGCCGCGTCTACTCGGGTTCCAAGGAACTCCCCGTGGTGCGCAACGGTCTTGGCATCACCATCGTCTCGACGCCGAAGGGCGTGCTCTCGGATGCCGAAGCACGCGCGGCCAACGTCGGTGGCGAAGTGCTGGCGGAGGTGTTCTGATGAGCCGCATCGGCAAGAAGCCGGTGACGATCCCCAGCGGCGTCACCGCGGATATCGCGAACGGCGTGATCACCGTGAAGGGCCCCAAGGGCACCCTCACTCTGAGCATGCGCGAAGAGATCAGCTACACGGTCGATGGCAATGCCATCATCGTGAAGCCGGCGAACGACACGAAGGCCGCACGGGCGTTCTGGGGCATGCAGCGCACGCTCGTGGACAACCTCGTTACCGGCGTGACCGAGGGCTACACCAAGACCCTCCAAATCACCGGTGTCGGTTACCGCGCGGCGGCTCAGGGAACCAACCTGAAGCTGCAGCTCGGCTACAGCCACGATGTCGATTTTGCGATCCCAGATGGTATCGAGATCAAGACCCCTGACAACACCACGGTGCTGATCTCGGGTATCGACAAGCAGAAGGTCGGCCAGGTGGCCGCCGAGATCCGCCGCTGGCGCAAGCCCGAGCCCTACAAGGGCAAGGGTATCAAGTATGCCGGCGAGTTCATCTTCCGCAAGGAAGGGAAGAAGAAGTAATGGCCAAGCTCTCGCTCTTCGATCGCCGCCGCCAGCGCGTCCGTACCGCGCTCAAGGCTCGTTCTGGTGGCCGTCCGCGGCTTTCGGTGCACCGTTCCGGCCGTCACATCTACGCGCAGATCATCGACGATGCTGCCGGCACGACGCTTGCCGCCGCCTCGACCTTGGTCAAGGGCCAGAAGGCCATCGGCGCCACGGTTGGTGCCGCCGCGCAGGTGGGCAAGGACATTGCCGAACGCGCCAGGGCTGCCGGCATCACCACCGTCGTGTTCGATCGCGGCGGCTTCCTGTTCCACGGTCGCGTCAAGGCGCTGGCCGACGCTGCCCGCGAAAACGGGCTGGAGTTCTAAGATGGCTGACGAAACCAATCTGGAAGGCGCAGCCGTTGTCGGTTCTGGCGCCGATGTCGCGACCGACGCGCCCCGTGAAGGACGTGGTCCTCGTGGCGATCGCGGTCCCGGCCGTGGCCGTGGCAGCAATGACCGTGGCGGCGGTGATCGTGGGGGCCGTGGTGGCCGCCGCGACGACCGTGGCCGTGGCAACCGCGACGAAGATGGCGGCGAAGAGCTGATCGAGAAGCTTGTCCACATCAACCGCGTCTCCAAGACGGTGAAGGGCGGCAAGCGCTTCGGTTTCGCCGCGCTCGTCGTGGTCGGCGATGGCAAGGGCCGCGTTGGCTTCGGCCATGGCAAGGCTCGCGAAGTGCCGGAAGCGATCACCAAGGCGACCGCTTCGGCCAAGAAAACCATGGTCCGCATTCCGCTCAAGGAAGGCCGCACCCTGCACCATGACGGCAAGGGCCGTTTCGGTGCCGGCAAGGTCAACCTCCGCTCGGCGCCGGCGGGTACCGGCATCATCGCCGGTGGTCCGATGCGTGCCGTGTTCGAGAGCCTCGGCGTTGCCGACGTGGTGACCAAGTCGGTCGGCAGCTCGAACCCCTACAACATGATCCGGGCAACGTTCGACGCGCTCACCGATCAGACCAGCCCCAAGTCGGTTGCGCAGCGTCGCGGCAAGAAAATTGCCGACCTGCTCGGTCGTGGCGGCGCCGCTCCGGTTGAGGCCGAGGCCGAAGCCGCGGCTATCGTGGAGTAATCGACATGGCCAAAATCAAGATCAAGCAGATCGGTTCGCCGATCCG
>CAIKKO010000482.1 GCA_903828025.1 uncultured Sphingomonadales bacterium | reverse complement strand
TCCGCGCCGATCCCGATCCACGCCCCGGTGCGCGCGGCGATCAGCTTCGCGCCAGTAAGATGATCGGCATGCGCGTGGGTTTCGAGCACCATGGAAATGCGCCAGCCGCGCGAGGCGGCGGCAGCGAGGATCGCCTCGACCGAGCCCGAACCGATTCGGCCCGAAGCCGCATCGAAATCGAGCACCGGGTCGATCACCGCCGCCGTGCCGCTGGCGGGATCGGCCACCAGATAGCTCGCGGTGTTGGTCGGCTCGTCGAAAAAGGCCAGAATTTCGGGGGAGGCCAGAATTGCAGGGTGGACAGGCATGGCGGAGGTCCTTTCGCGAGTCTTTATATTAGCATTTGCTAAATTAGCAATCCTTGATATAAAGCACCCATGACGATCCACCCTCCCCTCGAACTCGCGGCCTTCGAAGCCAATGCGACGGCGGTTGCCGCGATCATGCGCAGCCTCGCCAATCCGCGCCGCCTCATGGTGCTGTGCACGCTGGTTGAAAAGGGCGAGGTCAAAGTCGGCGATCTCGCCGTGCAAGTCGGGCTCTCGCAATCGGCGCTCTCGCAGCACCTTGCGATCATGCGCGAGGAAGGGCTCGTGACCTTCAACCGCGAGGCGCAAGTGCTGCGCTACCGCATTGCCGACCCCCGGATCGAAACGCTGCTCGGCACGCTCTACCAACTTTATTGCGCGCCAACTCTATTGCGAGAAGGACTGATAGCATGACCTTGCCCACCATCACACCCGCTGAAGCCCGCCGCCTGATCACCGCAGGTGCCACGCTGGTCGATATTCGCAGCCCCGACGAGCACGCCCGCGCCAGCATACCGGGCGCGCAAAACCGCCCGCTCGATACGTTGGGCCAAATCGAGGGCCAAATCGAGAAACCGTCGGCGGTCGTCTACCACTGCCGCACCGGCATGCGCACGGGTGCCAACGCCGATCGCCTCGCCGCCGCTGCTGATTGCCCGGCCTATCTGCTCGAAGGCGGGCTCGACGCCTGGCGCGCCGCCGGTCTGCCGGTGGTCGAGGACCGCAAGGCCCCGATGGAGATCATGCGGCAAGTGCAGATCACGGCGGGTTCGCTGGTGGTGCTGGGCGTCGTGCTCGGCCTGACAGTCCAGACGGCGTTCCTTGGCCTTGCCGCCTTCGTCGGCGCAGGGCTGGTGTTCGCGGGAACCACCGGCTGGTGCGGCATGGCGCGGCTTCTGGCGATGATGCCGTGGAACCGGCGTCCGGCTGTTTAGGCCATGCTGATCGAGACGATCCTCGCGGCGCTGGCCAGCGGTGCCCTCATCGGCGCGATCCTCGCCGGGCTGGGCGCGGGCGGATCGATCCTGATGACCCCGCTGCTGGTCTACGGCGTCGGCGTCGCTTCGGCCCATGCCGCCGTGGGCACCAGCGCGGTCGCGGTCACGCTCAATGCGCTGGTCGGGCTGGCGGGCCATGCGCGCGCGGGCACGGTCAAATGGCGCTGCGCCGGGGTTTTCGCGCTATCTGGCGTGATCGGCGCGGCAATCGGGGCAGAGGCGGGCAAGGCGCTTGATGGCAAGCGGCTGCTCCTGCTGTTCGGCCTGCTGATGATCGGCGTGGGCCTTTCGATGCTCCGCTCGCGCCGAGGCGCGGAGCGCGCCGACGTGCGGCTCACGCGGACCAGCGCCGCGCAGCTCCTGCCGCGGCTTATTCCCATCGGCTTTGGCACCGGGCTGCTCGCGGGGTTTTTCGGGATTGGCGGCGGGTTCCTGATCGTGCCCGGCCTGATCGCCGCGACCGCCATGCCGATGCGCCAGGCTTCGGGCACGTCGCTGGTGGTTGTGGCCGCGCTCGGCGCGACGACGGCCACCTCCTATGCGGTTTCGGGCTTTGTCGAGTGGCCGCTGGTGGCGCTGCTCGTGGCGGGCGGACTGGCGGGTGCGGCGCTGGGCTTGGCGGGCGCGAAGCACCTGGCCGCGCGGCGCGGGCTGGTCGAGCGCGGGTTTGCCGTGCTCGTGATTGCGGTCGGGATCTATGTCGCGGTGATGCGCTAACGCTTAGCGGCGCGCCCTACCTTGATCCCATCGTGCTGCGCACCAGCCGCCCCAGCAGCGGAAACAGGCCCGGATAGTTCGCGCGTGCATATGTCGAACCGGCACCCAGTTCAGCAACCAACCGGCGGTGGGCTTCGGTCAGCGCGTGGTAGGGCAGGCTCGGCAGCAAGTGGTGCAGCGCGTGGTAGCGCAGGCCGACCGGGGCCCAGAGCACGGTTACCCAGCCCGGCGGCGGCACATTGACCGAATCGAGGTACTGCCCGGTCACGGTCATCGTCTCGCCCTCGTTCTCCCACAAGTGCGCGACCAGCGTGCGGGCCTGGTTGAGCACCGCTGTCAGCGCGATCACCGCCAGCGCGACCAGCAGCGGGTGCCAGCTGTGCGTGGCCGACCAGCCGAGCACGAACCACGCCCAAGCCGCTACGCCCAGTTCCTGCCAGACCACCATGCGCGCGAAATCGCCTTCAGGCGGGCGGCGCTCGAACGCCGGGTTGATCGACAGCGAAGAGGCCCGCGCCCACACCAGCCTCCGCAGCGGCGGGATCAGCGCGCCGAGCGGCACCAGCACCGCCGAACGCACCAGCAGCGCCAGCGGCAGCAGAATGGCGGTGAGCAGGAACACCGGCAGCGACCACGGCTTCATCAGCGCGAGCGGCAGATATTCCGGGTCTTCCGCCGTGCCATAGCGGGTGCGCGCATGGTGCAGCGGGTGGACGCCTTCGTACATGAACGAGGGCGTGAGCAGCGGGATGCCCACGAGCAGATTCCACACCGTGCGGAACCCCGGCAGCGCATCCCGGTGGATATGCGACAGTTCGTGAATGAACAGCAGCGCGCGGTACAGTGCCAGCGCCGAGACAAGCGCACAGGCCGCCATGATCCAGCCGTTCTGCGTCAGGATCGCCCCCGCGAGCGCGCCGTAGCCCACGAGCGCCGAAAGCAGCATGTCGGGCCAGAAAATCGCCCCGCGCGCGGGCGCAAGATCGCGGGTCAGCTCGACCGCAGCGCGCAGCATGGCCTTGTCATCGGGCGTTCGCGCAAGCCTCGCGGCGGCGCTCAGCGGCGCGCTGCCCTGCGGCGGCACGGCATCCGGGGCCACTTCAAAAGTCTGAGAGGCGAGCATGCAATTGTTCCCAAGTAAGCCGTCTGGGCGGACTGCGTTCCCCATCCAGCCCGATGCCACGCTTGACAAGCCGACCCGGGCGAACGCAGGTCACCACACCTTCCCCCTGTAATTCCAAACAAAGGCAAGATCGTGGCCGGCCATTCCAGCGCTTCAGGCGAAGTAAGCATCACGCCCGTTTCCAGCAAGGCCGAACGCGCTGCCTTTGTGGACTTCGCCTACCGCATCAACCGCGATGATCCGGCCTGGGTGCCGCCGCTCAGGATGGAGGCGCTCGAGCTGGTCACCCCGGGCAAGAACCCGTTCTTCGAGCATGCCGACGTGCAGCTGTTCCTCGCGCGGCGCGGCGAGGCGATTGTCGGGCGCATTTCCGCGCACATCGACCATCTGGCCACCGCGATGGACCCGGTGCAGGGCATGGGGCCAGGCGTGGGCAACTGGGGCCTGCTCGAAGCCGAGGATGAAGCCGTCGCCCATGCGCTGATCGCCCGCGCCGAGGACTGGCTGCGCGAACAGGGCATGAACCGCGTGCTCGCGCCGATCTCGATGTCGATCTGGGAAGAGCCGGGCCAGCTCATCAGCGGTTTCGACCAGCCGCCCACCGTGATGATGGGCCACCAGAGCGCGCGCTACCCTGCCTATATCGAAGCCATGGGCTATACTCCCGCCAAGCGGCTGCTGACCTATGAGCTGAATATCACGCACGAATTTCCGCCGCTGATCCAGCGCGTGATCAGTTCGGGCGAAAAGAACGCCCGCATCCGCATCCGCGGTGTCGACAAGAGCAAGTTCGATGCCGAAGCGCGGCTGATCCTCGACATCCTCAACGATGCCTGGTCCGACAACTGGGGCTTCGTGCCGTTCACCGACACCGAAATCGCCTATGCCGGCAAGAAGTTCAAACCGATCGTGCGCGAGGATCTGATCATGGTCGCCGAATATGACGGCGAGCCAGTGGCCTTCATGATGACTCTGCCCGATCTCAACGAAGTGCTCAAACCCATGGGCGGATCGCTGTTTCCGTTCAACTGGGCCAAGCTCTTGCTGTGGCTGCGCAAACCCAAGGTCCGCACGATGCGCGTGCCGCTGATGGGGGTGCGCAAAAAGCTGCAATCCTCGCGCCTCGCCAGCCAGCTGGCCTTCATGATGATCGAGTATATCCGCCGCAACGCGGTGGCCCGCTATGGCTCCGTGCGCGGCGAAATCGGCTGGATCCTCGATGACAATCAGGGGATGGTGGCCATCGCCGATGCCATCGAAAGCCACGTCAACAAGGAATACATGATCTACGGCAAACCGCTGGCAGGCTGAACCACTCAGGCGAACCGGCCTGCGCGTGCGGTAGCCGGGATAAAAACCCCTATGCCGCTGATTCTGCGGTCTTGATCCCGCCACAGTGGGGGGCCAGATTGCACAGTATCATGGCCGACTTGCCCAACCCCGATCTGCCGTTCGACGAACCGGCTGCCGCAGCGCCTCCGGGCGCGCCGATGCGCCGCGCGGACGATCTGAACGAATGGTCCGGCGATGCCCGCGCCCGGCTGCAATCGGCCATCGTGCTGCTGCTGATGGCGGGCCTGTTCATGGCGCTGCCGTTCGTGCTGTCGATCGGCTCGGTCGTGTTCCTGCCGCCGGTGATCGCGGTGGTCATCACCATCGTGCTGGCCCCGCTGGCAGACCGGCTGACCCGGTTTGGCCTGCCGGGCATGCTGGCCTCGCTGATCGCGATTCTGACGATGGCCGGGGTGATCGTTGTCGCGCTGGCCCTGATCCTCCAGCCCGCGTTCGACATGGCCGATCAGGTGCCCGACATGCTGAACGTGGTCGGCCGCCGCTTTGCCGAGCTGCGCGGCAATCTGGCGTGGATCAACGATTTCAACCGCCAACTCGCGCGGCTGACCGGGCACACCACGCGCGAGGTCGTGCTCGCCAGCCCCTCGGTGATCGAGCAGGTCGCCTTCGCCACCCCCAGCGTGGTGCTTGAAACGCTGCTCACCGTGCTGATGACCTTTTTCATGATCGAGACGCGCATCCGCGTGAAGCGACGCCTCCAGAACGACGTGCAGAACCCCAACGCCTCGGTGCGGATCGCGCAGGTCATGCGCGATGTGCAGGACCGGGTGGCCGGCTACCTGCTGACTGTCGCGCAGATCAACTTCGGGGTGGGGCTGATCGTGGCCGGCGGAGCCTCGGTCTATGGGCTGAGCGCGCCGATCATGTGGGGCGGGCTGGCGTTCGTGTTCAATTTCCTGCCCTATCTCGGGCCGCTGACGATGACCGGGCTGCTGGCGCTGGTCGGGCTCGGCACCGCCAGTTCGGTCGCGGTGGGGCTGGTTCCCGCGCTGGCCTTTCTGGCGCTCCACGCGATCGAGGCCAATTTCGTCACCCCCGCGATCCTTGGCGCGCGCTTCACCGTGAGCCCGGTCTCGATCCTGCTGGCGATCAGCTATTTTTCGTGGATCTGGGGCGTGCTTGGCGCGCTGCTGTCGGTGCCGGTCCTGCTGATTATCGAAGCGCTGCTCGAAAACCTGGGGCGGCCCAATCTGATCGGCTTCCTGCTCGGCGAGCCGCTGTTTCGCGGCGCACCGGCGAGCGTGCCGGATTCCGGGTTCGTCGAGCCAGAGTCCTAGATCAGATCCGGATACGTCCAGGCCCCGTCGCGGGCAAAGTTTTCGCTGGCAAAGGTCCAAGCCAGATGGCCTGCGATCAGCTGGTTCAGATAGCTTTTGCGCACGTTCCGGTAGTCTGGATAATAAGCGTGTTCCCACAGGTCGATCACCAGCAGCGGGACCGCCTCGCCGCCCGGTCCCGCCACCGCGAACGTCGCCGCATCGTGCGTCTGCTCCACCGCCAGCGCCGCACCGCGCTTGACCAGCCAGACCCAGCCCGATCCGAAATGGGCCATGCCTTGGTGGAGCAGTTCGTCCTTCAGGGCAGGCAACGAGCCGAAGGCGCGGTCGATCGCGGCGGACAGCGCGGCGCCGGGTTGCTCCGGTCCGGGGCTGAGGCTGTGCCAGAAGAAGCCGTGGTTCCAGGCCTGTGCCGCGTTGTTGAACAAGCTCTGGTCATCCCCGGCAGCAGCCGCGGAGATGATCGCGGCAAGGCTGGCCAGCGCGAAAGTCCCGCCTTTGGTCGCGGCGTTGACATTGTCGACATAGGTCTGGTGGTGCCGGTCATGATGCGTTTGCAGCGCGCTGGCCGAGATGAACGGCGCCAGTGCGGTATCGGCATAAGGCAGCGGAGCGAGCGAGATCGTCATGGCAACTCCTGCGGATGCACCAAAGGTATCGGCCCTAACCCCTTGCCCGGCGGCAAGTTCCCCGAAGCAAGGGGCATTGACACTAACTTATGGCAGGTCCGTCCGCACCCCAGTACGATTCCGTAGGGTCGAAACTCAATCAGGCCTGCGATCAGCGCGATCCACCACAGCGGTCACCGCGACATCGAGCGTCACATTGCCGAGCGTGCGCATGAGATCGGGCAGCACTTCCACCGCCACCAGCAGCGCCAGCGGCCCCACCGGCACGCCCATCGCCAGCGCAATCGGCCCGCACGACGTCACCAGGCTGATCGCGCCGGGCAGGCTGACCGCGCCGAAACTCATCACCGAGGCGACCGCAAAGCCCGCCAGCATGTGCCAGCCATCGACCGGCACGCCGAGCCAATAGGCAAGATAGAGCGCCACCGCGAAATTCATCGCCGGGCCCGTCCCGCGGAACAGCGCGACCGCCAGCGGCAGGGTGAACTCGGCGGCGCGGTCGCGAATGCCGAGCTGGCGGCAGGCGCCGAGCATGGCCGGCAGCGATGCGAGCGAGGACTGCGTCGAAAGCGCCAGCGCCTGCGCCGGGATCACCGCGCGGGCAAACGCGCCGAGCGGCTGGCGCCCAAACAGCACTGCAATCGGATAGGCCGAAAGAAACATGACCGAGCCGGTCAAGGTCACGATCAGCACATAGTGCGCCAGCGCGCCGATCGCCGCGCTGCCGGTCTGCGCTGCCACCGCAAAGCTGAGCGCGAAGACGCCGGCCGGCGCGGTCCACAGGATCCAGCCGACCACCACCAGCGTCGCCCCGCCCACTGCCTCGAAGAAGGTCAGCAGGCTCTCGCGCTGGCGCGTGGCCAGCCGCGCGGCCGCGACCGCGAAAATGGCGGTGAACAGCAGCAAGGGCAGGATCTGGTCGCTCGCCGCCGCCGCAAAAACATTGGAAGGCACGAACGAAGCCACGAAATCCCCCACCCCCGGCATCGGCCCCGCCGTCTTCGCATCGGCCGAAGCCACGCCCGCGCGCAGTGCCTCGATCGCACCCGGGGGGCTGGGGATCACGGCCAGCAGCGCGGGCACGAGGAAAGCCGCCATCGCCGAACCGCCCGCAAGGATCAGATAGAACCAGCCGAGCGCACGCCGTGCCATGGCTCCCGCCCGCG
This sequence comes from uncultured Sphingomonadales bacterium, assembly GCA_903828025.1. Classification (GTDB taxonomy): domain Bacteria; phylum Pseudomonadota; class Alphaproteobacteria; order Sphingomonadales; family Sphingomonadaceae; genus Novosphingobium. Next base: position 399 of record CAIKKO010000482.1, on the reverse strand, counting down.
CAGCCGCCACGGTCTGCACCACGCCCATGAACAGCAGCGAGACGACCAGCGGAATGATCGTGGCCCTGAGCGCGCGCAGCCACATGTCGCCCACCGGCTCGGCCACCGCGAGCAGCGGCGCCAAGGCGGCGGGCGCGCGAATCGTCAGGACCAGGCCGAGGCCAAGCCCGGCCACCAGCCCGGCAAAAGTCCACAGCGTGGGCACCTTGGTGATTTCGGGCAGGGGGCTGGCCGAACGCGCCGTCTCGCCGGATGACGTATCGTTAATCGCTTGGTTCATGGGGCGGTGACATTAAGCGTGTAGGGGCATATGGCAATCCGCGCCGCGACCGGCGTAGCAGACAAGGACACGTTTCAGGCCATGGCACGCAAATTCTTCGGCACCGACGGCATCCGGGG
>CAIKKO010000481.1 GCA_903828025.1 uncultured Sphingomonadales bacterium | reverse complement strand
CGTCCTTGGGGCTGCGCAAGTGGAATTCGCTGCCATCGCGCACCGCTTCCATGAACGCATCGGTGAGCAGCACGCCGTGGTGCAGATTGAGCGCCTTGCGGTTGAAATCGCCCGAGGGCTTGCGGATTTCGAGGAACTCCTCGATTTCCGGGTGCGACACATCGAGATAGCAGGCCGCCGAACCGCGCCGCAGCGAGCCCTGGCTGATCGCGAGCGTGAGGCTGTCCATTACGCGCACGAAGGGGATGATGCCGCTGGTCTTGCCATTGAGGCCGACGCTCTCACCGATGCCGCGCACCTTGCCCCAATAGGTGCCGATGCCGCCGCCGCGGCTGGCGAGCCACACGTTCTCGTTCCAAGTGTTGACGATGCCTTCGAGGCTGTCGTCGACCGAATTGAGATAGCACGAGATCGGCAGGCCGCGCCCGGTGCCGCCGTTCGAGAGCACGGGGGTGGCAGGCATGAACCACAGCTTGGAGATGTAGTCATAGAGCCGCTGGGCGTGCGCCTGATCGTCGGCATAAGCGTCCGCAACGCGCGCGAACAGATCCTGATAGGTTTCGCCGGGCAGGAGATACCGGTCGTCGAGCGTGTCCTTGCCGAACGCGGTGAGCAGCGCATCGCGCGCGGGATCGGTGACGATCGCGAAGCGGCGCGAGTTGATCGTCTTGGAATCCGAAACGGGCTTTGCAGCCGCCGCCAGCGCACTGGCCGTGCCAGCAGTCATGGCCGCGAGAAGCGCCTCGCTACCTTTGTCGTCCGCGCTCATGCCAATTGCCTTTTCACGCTTCGCGGCCGACGCCGTGTTGTCCATCAGACCCAGTTCGCTCTGACCCGCGTCGTCTTGCGCATCGGCCCGCATATCGGCGCTATCCCCAGTCCTGAAATCCACGCCACAACCCCTGTTCATGCCGCCGGCAGCCATGCGCCGGTCTGTTTTGGACCCATGGAACCGCCAAGCCTTGGCCACCGGTCCCCTGTTGCTTCATTCGCTGCCTGCCCGCACCGCCCGAGGCGAATCGAAGCGCGGAAGCGACTGTACTCCTGGCGGAACAAAAGGAGAATAAAAATTCCCTCGCTGCCCCATCAGGCGGTGTTTCTGCGGTCGTTGCCAAGACGCGGCGGCCAGACAGCCACCGTCACAGCGCGCTCACGGCACGCTGCGGCTCGAAACTAGGTTTAGAGGTTCCCCCTGGACCCGACCACTACCTATAGTGCCTCAACCGGAATCAGACACAAGAGGGTAAACCACCTGTTAGCGATTCGCTTCGTCGCACGTACGATTCGTTTCATCGTCATGACAGCTATGGTGCAGTGCAGCGACGCGCGCGGGAAGCGGCACTTCAAGCCCAAAAATGACGTTCGACGAATATATTTGCGGGGGCTGGCGGTTCTTGTGGACAAGATCCATGTCCAGTGCGCCGGGTGACATATCGCCGCGATTATCCACTGGCGAATGGGGCCAAAACGGAGAGGACGTGCGTGTTCAAACTGATTTCGATCGTGTTCAGCGGCCTGATAGTCGGCCTCGCCGCCCGCTTCCTCTATCCCGGCCCGGTCGAAATGGGGCTGGGCCGCACGATCCTGCTGGGCATCGCAGGCTCGCTCGTGGCAGGGCTGGCCGCCAGCTGGGGCAGCCGCAACCGCGGCGGCGGGATCGGACGCGCCGGTTGCCTCGCCTCGATCGTCGGCGCGATGGTGCTGATCTTTATCGGGCGGCATTTGTAAGGGGGGCTGTAAGGAGGGCACTTAAAAGAGCCTCCGGCGGGCGTACCTTTAGCCTCCGGCGGGCAAGGGCCACTGCCCTTGCATCCCTTGAATCAGCTGGGCGCTACAGTGCCGAGGTCGCGCTTGCCGCGCAGCGGCTTTAAGGCCTCCGGCGGTATGGCCTTGCGCTGCGGTGCCATGGCACGCCCACCTCGCCAGTCCCGGGATGCAAGGGCGATGGCCCTTGCCCGCCGGAGGCTCTGAAACCTCTCGGCCTTATCCCGGCAAGCGCCGCGCACCCCCACCCGGGCTTCCCCCGAACGGGGGAGGGGCAAGAGCGAGGGTTCAGTTCGGCACCAGAATCGTGTCGCGTGCGGCGGGCTGGGTCTGGG
>CAIKKO010000480.1 GCA_903828025.1 uncultured Sphingomonadales bacterium | reverse complement strand
CCTTCGCCGCTTGCAGCTTCAGGCCCTTCTGCACTTCCGGCTCACTAAATCCTTCATCTCGGAGCACTTGAGCGAGTTGGGCGTAGCGTTCCATTTCGGTGGTTTTCTGATGCCTCGCGATTGCCGCCTCGCGAGCTTTCTTGCTGCCCTTCTTGCCGGAACTGATCGGCGGTTTGTTGGTAACCGGGCTATTGCCGAACCACCCCCGGTCGGAGGGGCCGATATTGGTTGACCCGCCGTTGTATCCGCCCTTGCCCATATCAGACCCCAAACACCTTCATCACCTCGTCGCCGAAGGGGAGTTACGGTGACACGTGCAACAACCCCCATACTCCAATTCCCCCAAATAACCCTCACCCCATCCTGTCGCGGTTCGATGACACCACAAACCACGGTCCTACTCAAGCGACAGAGATTTCGGGGGGCGAAAGTTCGGGGATCCGGGATCGCGCTAAATCCGCAGTTGGCTGCCCAGTTCGACGACGCGGTTGGTCGGCAGTTTGAAGAAGTCCATCGCGCTTTCGGAAAGTTTGAGCATCCAGGCGAACAGGTGTTCGCGCCACAGCGCCATGCCGGGCACCGCGCAAGAGGCAATCAGTTTCTGGCGGCCGAGGAAGTAGCTGGTGTGCAGCGGCTCGAACGTCGCACCCGCTTGCGTGGCGGCGGCGGCGAGATCGCGCGGGATATCGACGTCTTCCATAAAGCCGTAGTGCAGGACCGTGCGGAAGAAGCCCTGCCCTTCGGCGTGGAATTCGGCGCGCACGGCGGGGTCGATTTGAGGCACATCCTCAACCTGCACTGTCAGCAGCACCACGCGCTCGTGCAGAACCTGATTGTGCTTGAGGTTGTGCAGCAGCGCCGCAGGCAGCGTGGTGGGTGAGGCGGAGAGAAACACCGAGGTGCCGCGCACCCGGTGCACCGACGTGGCGGTCGAGGCGATGAACACCGAGAGCGGAATGCTGTCCTCTTGCAGCGATTCGCGCATCAGGCGGCGGCCGGTAGACCATGTGGTGAGCAGCGTGAAGATCACGAGGCCGACGAGGATGGGGAACCACGCGCCTTCGAACAGTTTGGCCGCGCCCGAGGCGAGGAGGACCAGATCAATGGTGATGAAGATCACGAAGCCCATGGCGCCGCGCCACACCGGTCCGCGCCAGATGCGGAAAACGACCACATATTGCATCAGCGTGGTGATCAGCATCGTGCCAACGACCGCGAGGCCATAGGCGGGCAGCATCGCGGCGGAAGCCTGAAAACCCACGACCAGCACCGCAACCATCGCCGCCAGCAGCCAGTTGATCGCCGGAACGTAGATCTGGCCGCGCGCCTGCGACGAGGTGTGGAGGATGCGCAGGCGCGGCATGAAGCCCAGCTGGATCGCCTGCTGGGTAACCGAAAAGGCCCCCGAAATAACCGCCTGACTGGCGATGATCGTCGCCAGCGTGGCGATCACCAGCAGCGGGATCGTCAGCTGCGGGGACACCATGTGGAAGAACGGATTGTCGACGAATTCGGGGTGGCGCAGCAGCATAGCGGCCTGCCCCATATAGTTGAGCATCAGCGCGGGCAGGCAGACTGCGAGCCACGCGATGGTGATCGGCACGCGCCCGAAGTGGCCCATATCGGCATAAAGCGCCTCGGTGCCGGTGATGGCGTAGACGATTGCGCCGAGCGAGAGGAACGCAAACAGCGGGTGCGCGGTGAAATAGCCCACCATCCAGATCGGGTTGAGCGCGGTGAGCACGGCCGGGGTCTGCGCGATGTGATAAATCCCCATCGCGGCAATCGTGGTGAAATAGACGAGCATGACCGGACCGAACAGGCGGCCGACGCGTTCGGTGCCATGGCGCTGGATCGCAAACAGCCCGATCAGGATAGCCAGGGCAATCCACACGATCCACGGCTTGAACGCCGAACTCACCACGCCGAGCCCCTCGACCGCCGAGATCACCGAAATGGCCGGGGTGAGCATCGCATCCGCAAAGAACAGCGAGGTGGCAAAGACGGCACCGACGAGGAGCAAGCGTTTTGGCACGGCGTTGCCAAGCTCCCGGTTGATCAGCGCATAGAGCGCGAGACTGCCGCCCTCGCCGCGATTGTCGCAGCGCATGACGATGAAGACGTATTTCACCGTCACCACAAACACGAAGGCCCAGAAGATCAGGCTTACGATGCCGTAGAGATCAGTGATCGACTCGCTGAGGTGATAGCGCGGATCGAGTGTCGCCTGCAGCGCATAGAGCGGGCTGGTGCCGATATCACCGAACACCACGCCAAGCGCGCCAAGTGTCAGCGCGGCGCGGCTGGTGCCGTGAACGGGTTGCGGGGGAATGGGCGAGGCCGCTGAGGCGGCGGGGGCTGGCTGTTGCATGCCGCGCCAAGTGCGCGCGAAGGGCATTACGTTTCCATGTGGATTGCAGCGGGGAACGCGCGGCGGGGCGCGACTTTGCAAGGATCAAGGCTTAAGAATGGCGCAATGATCCTGCCACACGTCCCTTTGGCTCCCGCATCGCTGTCCGCGCCGCCGCCGCCGCGCCTTTCGTGGCGAGGGGCCGTTGCGGTGCTGGCATTGATCGGGCTGGCCACGCTAATCGGCCTCGCCATCGCGGCGCGCTGGGGTACCTCCTCGGTCGTGCTGCTCTATGTGCCGCCGGTGCTGGCCGCCGCTGCGCTCGCCGGGCGCTGGCTGGCGCTGCTGGCGGCCATGTTGGCCACGCTGGCGTTCAATTTCTTTTTCACCGAGCCGACCTACACGCTGCTGATCCGCAATCCCGGCGACGCGGTGACGGTGGCGATGCTGCTGCTGGTCGGCCTCGTCACCAGCCACCTGGTCGCCTCGCTGCGCGTGCAGGCCGAGCTGGCCGCGTTTCACGCCAGCCGCAACGCCACGATTGCGGGCTTCGCGCGGCGGCTCCTGTCGTGCAGCAACGAGGCGGCGATTGCCGAAGTGGCGACGCGCGAGCTGGCACGGATTTTTGCGTGCCATGCCTGCGTGGTGTCACCCGCACCCGAACCGCATGCCATCGCGGCGACGGTGGGTCTGGACGGCTTTTCAGCGGGCGATCTGGCGGCGGCGGCACAGGCGATGGAAAGCGGGGCCGCAATAGGGCGCGGCGTGGCGCGCGGGAGCCTGACCGACTGGCAGTTTCATCCGGTGCGCGCTGCGGCCGGAACCCTCGCCGCTGCCGGGCTGGCGCGCGAGGACGGCGCCCCCCCGTTCGCCGCCGACCGGGCCGCGCTGCTCGAAAACCTGCTCGATCAGGTGGCGCTGGCGCTGGGGCGGGCGCGGCTGGAAAGCGTGGGGCGCGAGAACATCGTGCTGCGCGAGCGCGACGACATGCGCTCGGCGCTGCTCGGCTCGATCGGCAACGACATCCGCCCGCGCCTCCACGCCATCGCCGCAGGCTTGCGCAAGCTGCAGCGCGCCGGGCAGGCCGAGGCCGAAACGCTGCACGCCATGGCAGGCGAAACCGCGCGGCTGACCGGCTTTATCGACAATCTCGCCGATCTCGACCTCGCGCAGGTGCAGGACCCGGTGATCGTCGGCGATTTGGCCATCGACCTCTACCGCCGGACAGTGAGCAAGCGCGGCGCGGCGGTGCACCTGACCCCCAAGGAATTCACGGTGCTGGCCGAACTCGCGCGCAACCGGGGCCGCGTGCTTGGCCATCGCTATCTGCTGCGCGCCGTGTGGGGCCCGGCGCACGAGGACCATGTCGACTACTTGCGCGTGGCGATCAGCGCCCTGCGCCGCAAACTGGGCGACAGCGCCGACGACGCAGGCCTGATCGTGAACGAACCGGCGGTGGGCTATCGCCTGACGGGGAGCGAGGAGGCGAGCCGCCTTACACCACGATGAAATCGGCGTGGGTCAGGGCGAGGCCCGGGCTCAGCGTGGCGAATTGCTGGGCGGCGGCGCTGCCGGTGCCGTCGCTGTCGTAGAGCAGCGCGCCGGTCGCCGAATTGTAGATGATGCGGTCTGAAGCCGTATGCGCAGCGCTGCCGATGAAGAACGCTGCGGTATCGAGCACGCCAGCGGGAAGTGCGGCAAAAACCGACTTGGCCAGCTGGATCGTATCATCCACCACCACGAAATCGGTGATCGTGTCGATATTGCCGGCCGCAGGTGCCTTTGAAAACACGAACGTATCCGCGCCCGCACCGCCAGTGAGCGTGTCCGAACCGGCGCCCCCGTCAAGCGTATCGGCGCCGCCCAAGCCGGACAACTTGTTGGCGGCGTCGTTGCCGATCAGCGTGTTGTTGATGCCATTGCCAGTGCCGTTGATCGCGGCCGTTCCGGTCAGTTGCAGGTTCTCCACGAAGGTGCCCGTCGGATAAAGCGCGCCGCTCAGCGCGTACGTCACCGAGCTTTTCACGGTGTCGGTGCCCTGCCCGCTCAGTTCGATCACCTTGTCGTTCACGTTGTCGACAATGTAGGTATCATCGCCAAGCCCGCCGGTCATCGTGTCCGCCCCGGCTGCGCCATCGAGCGTGTTGGCCGCGCTGTTGCCCGTCAGCGTGTTGTCGAGCGTGTTCCCCGTGGCATTGATCGCGGCGCTGCCGGTGAGGACCAGCGTTTCGACGAAGTTTCCGGTCAGCGCAAAGCTCACCGAGGCCCGCACCGTATCGGTCCCTTGCCCATCGAGTTCGCTGACCGTATCGCCGACATTGTCGACGATGTAGGTATCATCACCCAGCCCGCCGGCCATTGCGTCGGCACCGGCTCCGCCATCCAGCACGTTCGCCGCTGCATTGCCGACGAGGTGGTTGTCGAGCGCGTTGCCCGTGGCATTGATCGCGGCGGTCCCGGTTAATTCCAGATTCTCGACCGCCGCCGCGCCGGGATTGGCAGTGCCGCCGAGCACGTACGAGATGGAGCTGCGAACCGTATCGTTGCCCTGGCCGGCCAGTTCGGTCACCTTGTCACCCACGTTGTCGACGATGTAGATGTCATCACCCAGCCCGCCGGTCAGGGTGTCCGCCCCGGCTGCGCCATCGAGGGTGTTGGCATTGGCATCGCCGGTCAGCGTATCGTTGAAGGCTGAACCGGTCAGGTTTTCAATAGATGTGAGCGTGTCCATGCCCGAGCCGCCGGTCGCCTGCGCGGCAGTGATCGAGAGGTTTACCGTCACCGCGCTTGTAGCGGAATCATAGCTGGCCGTGTCGATCCCGTCGCCGCCATCGAGGATGTCGTTCCCCGCACCGCCATCGAGCGTGTCGTTGCCGGTTTCGCCGTAGAGCGCGTCCTCGCCGTTGCCGCCATAGAGCACATCGTTGCCGCCGCGCCCGTAGAGGAAGTCTACGCCGTCGTAGCCGTAGATGATGTCATCCCCGTTGGCCGAGACGATGTAGTTGTTGTTGGCGTCCCCATAAAAGATGTTAGGCATTGGCGTGCGATCCCGTAGCTCTTGCTACAGAACCCTTAGGTATCCCGGCCTTTCCAAAGCCTAACGAGCCGGGTTAACCGCCGCTTACCGCACCACTTCGCCGCCCTTCATCACATGCGCCACGCTTTCCAGCGCGCGCACATCGGCGGTGGGATCGCCTGCCACCGCGATCATGTCGGCATAGTGGCCGGGCGAGAGCGCGCCGACGTCCTGGCTCCAGTTCAGCAGCGCGGCGGCGCTGGTGGTGGCGGCCTGAATCGCCTGCATCGGCGTCATCCCCCAGCGCACCATATAAGCGAACTGGCGCGCGTTCAGGCCGTGGGGATAGACGCTGGCATCGGTGCCGAACGACAGCCGCACGCCGAGTTTGACCGCCTTGCGGAAGGCCTGCCGCTGCGCATCGGTCGTCTCGTCGTTCTTGCGGAGATAGTTTTCGGGCCAGTGCTCACGGCGGCCGACTTCGGCGATGTAGTCGCCGTTGTAGACATCCATGTCGAGCCACACGCCTTTGGCTTTGGCGAGCGCGAGGCCTTCATCGTCGATCAGGCTGGCATGCTCGATCGAGCGGACCCCGGCACGGATCGCGGCCTTGATCCCTTCGGCGCCGTGGGCGTGCGCGGTCACCCACGAATGCCGCGCGGCGGCGACTTCGACGGCGGCGCGCATCTCGTCCTCGGTCAATTCCTGCTGGCCCGCCTCGGTCCCGCTCGCGAGCACCGCTCCGGTCGCGATGAGCTTGATCGAATCCGCGCCGTGCTGGAACAGGTAATTGACCTTGGCGCGGGCATTGGCGGCATCGGTGACGACCCCGGCGCGCATATCTTCGGGCACGCGCACTTCGGGCGAGAACCCGGTGACTTCACCGCCGCCGCCGGGGGTGGTGACATAAGCGCCCACCGCCTGCATGCGCGGGCCGATCACATCGCCGCGGTTGATCGCATCGCGCAGTTCGACATCGGCGAAGGCGCGGAACGAGCCGACATCGTGGACCGTGGTGAAGCCCGCCATCAGCGTGGTGCGGGCGTTGCGCGCGCCGAGATAGGCGATCTCCATCGGCGAATGCAGCAGCGGCTCGGCCACATTGGCGGTCTGCGCGGTATCGGCGAGGTGGACGTGGCAATCGATCAGGCCCGGCAGCACGGTAAAGGCCGACCAGTCGACCAGCTTCGCACCAGCCGGAACGGGGCCATCGGGCAGGATCGCGGCGACCCGGCCATCCTCCACCCTGAGCAGCCGCGCGGTGAGCACCGTTCCTGCTTCGGGATCGACCAGATGCCCGGCGCGGACATAGAGCGTTTCGGCTTGGGCAGAGGTGGGGGCGGTCTGGGCAACAAGGCCAAGCGCGGCGGCAGCGAGCAGGGATCGGATCATGCGCCGCCTTGTGCCCGATCCGGAACGGCTTGGCGAGAGGCGCGCGCGCAGCGGCGCGTAAGACTACGCAAGGTGGCCTTGAGCCCAAATTTGCACAGTTCTGGCATACCGGATGGACCCGAATTGTCGGCACCAGCTGGCTTTCGGGAGGCGACACGCGCCCCACGCCGTGTCCAGGAGGCATTGCATGATCTGGTTCCAGGGTTCGATCAAACACCGCATGACCAGCTCGCTGATCGTTCTGGCCGTGCTGTTTGCGTTGCAGTTCGTGACCACACTGTGGGCGAGCCACGGCTTCCACAGCAACGCCGCGTTTCAGCGGCTGATGAACGAAGTCAGCACGCACCAGATGTTCGGCGACATGAAGCATGATGCCATCGAAAGCGATGTGCTGCGCCTGAAGGACGCGACGCTGCGCCACGATCCGGCCAACTTCGAGGATGCCAAACGGGCGCTGGACGAGGATATGGCCGCAATCGACAAGACCTATGCTTTCGTGTTTGCGCAGACGTACGAAGACCCCCTCAAGACCATCGTGCAGAAGGCCATTCCGCCCGAGCGGGACTATGTGGCGAAAGCACAGGCGGCCAAGGAGCGGCTCGAAACCCATCCTGAGGATTTCGACGCCGCGATAAACACGTTCCTCCACTCGTTCGAAGTGTTCGAAAAGGTGCAGGAAGACCTCGCCAATGCGATCAAGACCAGCACCGAAGCGCACAATACCGCAGCCGACTGGAACTCGACCCTCGTCGAATGGGTCCAGACTATCGCCATGCTGCTGGGCGGCGGCGCGCTGATCCTGATCCTGCTGTTCACCCGCAAGCAAGTGGTGGGCCCGCTCGAACGGCTGGCCGGTTCGCTGCGCCGGATGGCGGACGGGGACTATGACGCGCCGATCAGCGGCTTCGACAGCCAGGACGAAATCGGCGATCTCGCCAAAGTCGCGCAGCTGTTCCGCAGCGCCGCGCTCGACAAGCAGCAGGCCGATCGCGAGCAGATCGAAGTGGTTAATGCCTTGCGAACGGCGATGGCCGCGCTCGCCTCCAAGAACCTCGAATACCGCATTTCCGGGCCGTTTCCGCCAAGCTATGTGGCGCTGCAGGAAGACTTCAACTCGGCCATCGCCGGGCTGGCCAAGGCGCTGGGTTCGGTGCGCGCCGGCACCAGCAACCTGACCGCCTCGATTTCGGAAATCCGCAGCGCGGCTGACGATCTGGCGATGCGCAACGAACAGCAAGCCGCGCGTATTCAGGCCAGCACAGAAGCCATGCGCGAGGTCACCACCAGTGTGCAGCAAACCGCCGCGCAGGCGATCAGCGTGCGCAGCGCCATGACCAGCACGCAGGAGGAAGCCACCGAGGGCAGCAACGTGGTGCGCGGGGCGGTGGCCGCCATGGCCGCCATCGAGCAATCGACCGGTGCCATCACCCAGATCACCGATCTCATCGACGGCATCGCGTTCCAGACCAACCTGCTGGCGCTCAACGCCGGGGTCGAAGCCGCACGCGCGGGGGACGCCGGGCGCGGCTTCGCAGTGGTCGCCAACGAAGTGCGCGCGCTGGCGCAGCGCTCCGCCGATGCCGCGCGCGACATCAAGGCGCTGATCGCTTCGAGCAGCCAGCAAGTGGGCGAAGGCGTCGCACGCGTGAGCGAGACCGGCGACAAGCTGCTGCATATCGTCAGCCGCATCAACACCATCACCCATGCGATCAACGAGATCGCCGACAATGCCGAACGGCAGGCCAAGAACCTGGGCGACGTGAACGAGGCGGTAGGCGAGATGGACCAGATGACCCAGCGCAACGCCGCGATGGCCGAAGAGACGACAGCGGCCACCCGCAGTCTGGCCGCAGAGGCCGAGGATCTGGGCGCGCTAGTGGGGCAATTCCGCACGCGCGACCGCGAAAACCGGCTGGACAGCGGCGTGAGTGCCCAGCGCCAGCGCCGCCCTCGCACCCCCAGCGCGCTTGCAGCCAAGGCCCTGGCCGACAAGCTCGACCGCAGCGATCTGGCCCCGTACCACGCGCCGACCATGCCCTCCGCCCCGCCGCCGCGCCGGGCCGCGCCGATGGCGCACGGCTCCGCTGCGCTGGCCGAGGACAACTGGTCCGAATTCTGAGGCGCGGCCCCGGATAGCCGATCAATCGGCAGGATTATACCTGGTCAGAAACGCATCCAGCTTGTCGAGCCACAGCTGCTGGTTGGCGTCGCTGGAAAAGCCGTGGCCCTCGCCCTTGAGCGTGATGAATTCATACGCCTTGCCCGCCTTGGCCAGCGCATCGGCATAGAGCTTCGATTGCTTGTAGGGCACGCGCTGGTCATCATCGCCATGCACGATCAGCAGCGGCACCTTGAGCTTGTCGATGGCATAGAGCGGCGAGACGGTGGTGAGATCGAACTTTTCATCGCCCTGCACGGTCTTGCGCCAATCCTTGCGGTAGCGCTTGGATACCTTGAATTCGATCTGATACTTGAGCTGGCGTTTGAGATCGGAAATCCCGGCAAAGCTGGCCGCACAGCGATAGCGTTCGGGATTGCGCACCGCGCCCCACAGCGCGGCATAGCCGCCATAGGAACTGCCGACGAGGCACACGCGCTTGGGATCGACGATGCCCTGCTTCGCCAGCCAGTCCATCCCGTCATCGAGATCGTCCTGCATGGCGCGGCCCCACTGGCCCTCGCCCTTCTCGTAGAACGCCTTGCCGTAGCCGCCCGAGCCCCGATATTGCGGCTGCAGCACGGCATAGCCCCGGTTCGCGAAGAACTGCACCTCGACATCGTACGTGCCATCGTCGCGCACATCATAAGGCCCGCCATGCGGCAGGATCACCAGCGGCAGGTTCTTGGCCGGGCGGCCTGCGGGAAGCGTGAGATAGGCCGGGATTTCCAGCCCGTCGCGCGTCTTGTAGCTGGTATAGCGGGTCGGCGTGAGCTGCTTGGGTTTCAGCTTTTCATTGGTCTGGGCAAACAGCTTCATCGCCCCGTCAGACTGATCGAACACGTAGTAGCGCCCGGGATCGTTCGATCCGCCAAGGTGGACCAGCATGCGGCTGCGATCGCGCGAATAGCTGACAATCGTGGCCATGCGATCGCCCACGGCATTGCTCACCGCCTTGTCGATCGCGGTCTGGAGCGTGCCGAGTTCGGCATCGAACCAGTGCGCGCGGGGCCGGTCATCGGTATACCATGCAGCATAGAGATTGGTGCCATCGAGCTGGGTGTCGAAGTCGTCGATATCGACCCCGGGGGCCTCGAACACCAGATCGCCGCGCTTGCGTGTGGCGAAGTTGAAGCGGAACAGCGCATAGCGCCCGCTCGCCTCGTTGAGCATCACGCGGTAGCCCTCGTCGCTGCCCTGATAGATGCGGAACGCGTCGAACCCGGCGTCGTCGTCGTCGTTGCTGGCTTTCACGACCGTGCGAAAACTATCGCCATCCTTGGCGCGGTAAATCATTTTCCAGCTGTCATCGCCGTATTCGAACCCGGCGCGCACCACGCCCTTGTCGTCGGCGTACCAGTCCCACACGCCGTCGCGCGCCGCGACCACCTGATGGGCCTTGTTGGCAGCGAGATCCATCGCATAGACGTTGGGGTAATCATAGATCGTCGGCTGGAACGCGAGGAGGATCGACTTGCCCTCGGGATCGATCCACAGCACATCGTCGCCCTTCAGACCCTCGGTCTTGCCGCCGATGAAGCGCTGCTTGCCCGTGGAGATGTCGTAGGCAAGGAGCCGCGTCTGCCAGGCGTCGTCACCGTCCCACGGCACCGATTGCCCCACGCTGATCAGCACGCGATCATTGCCCGCCCAGCGAAACCAGTTGAATTCCAGCTTCTTGCCGGGGCTGATGATCTTGGTTTCGCCCAAGACCGGATCGAACACACCGAGCAGCTTTTCGCCTTTCGTCGTGACATAGGCGGCGATGTGCTTGCCGTCCGGCGATAGCTGCGGGCCGGAGAGAAACGGCAGCTGCGAGAGAATGGTGGTGGAGATGCGCTCTGGCGGTGTGGCGGGCTGAGGGGTGGGCGCAGCGGCAGGCGCAGGCGGCTGTGTTTCGGCAGCAGCCAGTGGCTCCGCCATGAACACCGACAGCAGCACCGGCAGCACCACCGCCATCAACATCGCTGTATTGCCGGCAAGGAGCCCCCTGCCAACTCCGGACCAAACCTTCATGATGCCCCCGTTCAGCCCTTCGAGCCGCCAGACTACTGCGCGCAGGCCGAGGCCTCAAGGGCGCGTTTCGTCCGATTTGACCGGGCTGCTGTGCGGCGCTGCGCCTACCGCACCATGCGACGAACCGACTAGGGTCAGGACCTATGTGACACAGTTCTACTTCACAGTGTCACGTTGGTGTGGTGCAGCGGGAATAACAGGCCCGCGCCAGCGTTATTCGGCCATCGGCCAAAAGGAGACCCATCATGGACGACATTATCAAATTCACCAGCGACGGCACGACGGTTACGCGTTTCGAATTCGACCACGGCACCTGGAAGCCCGAAGACCTGCACCACAACCAGACGATCACTCTCGATCCGGTCACGCTCGAGGTGGTGGTGACCTCGACCTTCGAGACCTTCACGCAGACCGAGACTTTCACCCCGACCCCGGACACGAGCGACGATGCTTCGTACTATGTCCTGAAAAGCAATGTGTTCACCGGCCCCGGCGGCGTGGTCATCACCGGCACTCCCCAGGGCGGAGACCATGGCGGCGGCACCGGAGGCGACAGCGGCGGCGGGAGCGGAGGCGGCACTGGGGGCAGCGGCGGCAATAGCGGCGGCGGGAGCAGCAGCGACACGTACAAGTTCGTGATCGACGGGACCACGGTCCAGCGCTTCGAACTCGACGATGGCAACTGGCACCCGGAAGACCTGCACCGCAACCAGACGATCAGCGCCGATCCCGTGACCCATGACGTGACCGTCACCTCGACATTCCAGTCCTTCACCGAAGTCGAAACCTTCAGCCAGACCCCGTCGACGACCGACGATCCTTCGCTCTACAACCGCACGAGCGATGTGTTCACCGCGCCCGATGGCACGCTGCTGCCGGTCAACCCGCGCGACGCCAGCCACGATCAGCATCTTGCCGGAACCACCGCCAAGGATCATTTCGACGGCGGCGATGGCAATGATCACCTGAGCGGCGGTGACGGCAACGACGCACTTAACGGCGGTGCGGGCGATGACGACCTGGTCGGCGGCAGCGGCAACGACACCATCGACGGCGGCGCAGGCCTCGACGTGATTTCGGGCGACGCGGGCAACGACAAGCTCGGCGGCGGCGCAGGCGATGACGTGGTCAGTGGCGGCGACGGCAAGGACGCGATCGACGGCGGTGCTGGCAACGATGTGCTCGACGGCGGCGCAGGCAACGACGCGATCAAGGGCGGCGCGGGCGACGACGACCTCACCGGCGGCGACGGCAACGATACGCTCCAGGGCGGCGACGGCAACGATACGCTGCTCGGCGGGGCAGGCAATGACCACCTCGATGGCGGCAAGGGCAACGACCACCTGCTGGCCGGTCAGGACGGCGGCAACGATGCGCTGGCGGGCGGCGCGGGCGAGGATTTGGTGGATTACTCGGCGGCCAGCACCGGCATGACCATCGATCTCAACATCGGCGTCGCATACGGTACGTTGACTACGGCGACCTCGGGCACCGAGAAGCTCTCGGGCATCGAAGACGTGCTTGGCAGCGCGTTCGACGACGTGATCATCGGCAGCAAGGGCGACAACAAGCTCGACGGCGGCGCGGGCAATGACACGATCACCGGCGGCAAGGGCGCTGACACGCTGACCGGCGGGGCGGGCAACGACGTGTTCGTGTTCACCACCCCCAAGGACAGCGACACGCACAAGACCGACGTGATCACCGATTTCACCACCGGCGAGGACAAGATCGACCTTTCGGCGATCAAGAGCGTGGCAGGCAACCACTTCACCCTGTCCGACACCGCCCCCACCGATGGCCACGCGGCCGGCGTGGTGTGGTTCGATGCGACAACGCACACACTTTTTGCCAGCATCAACGATGATGCGAAGGCCGAAATCGCCATCACGCTGACCGGCGTGGACGCGATCACGGCGGCTGATCTGGTGCTGTAAGACAGGAGGGCGGCGGGGCGTTTGGCTCTGCCGCCTTGTCCTCCGACCCGCCTGCGGCAGTCCGCCTCCCCGAGGCGCGCTCGGGGAGGGATTGGCGTTACGCCGCCTCTGCTTTCCGGTCCGCCCGCTCCAGATTGAGCGCTTCGGCGAGCAGGAACGCCAGTTCGATCGACTGCGCGGCGTTGAGGCGCGGGTCGCAGTGGGTGTGGTAGCGATCCGCCAGACCCTCCTGCGTGATCGCGACCGCGCCGCCGGTGCATTCGGTCACGTCCTGCCCGGTCATCTCGATATGGATGCCCCCGGCATGCGTGCCCTCGGCGCGGTGGACGGCGAAGAAGCCCTTCACTTCGCTGAGGATGCGGTCAAACGGACGGGTCTTGTAGCCGTTGTCTGCCTTGATCACGTTGCCGTGCATCGGATCGCAGCTCCACACCACCGGATGGCCTTCACGCGCCACCGCGCGGACGAGCGCGGGGAGCCCGGCCTCGACCTTGTCGTGCCCGAAGCGGCTGATGAGCGTCATCCGCCCCGCCTCGCGCGCCGGGTTCAGCGTATCGAGCATGCGCAGCAGCGCGTCCGGCGTCAGGCTCGGCCCGCACTTCATGCCGATGGGATTGCCCACCCCGCGCAGGAACTCGACATGCGCCGAGCCTTCGAAGCGCGTGCGGTCGCCGATCCACAGCATGTGCGCGCTGGTGTCGTACCACTGGCCGGTGAGCGAATCCTGCCGCGTCATCGCCTGCTCATACTGGAGCAGCAGCGCTTCGTGGCTGGTGTAGAACGTGGTGCCCTGCAGCTGCGGCACGGTGCTGGGGTTGACCCCGCAGGCCTCCATGAAATCGAGCGCCTCGCCGATCTTGTCGGCGGTTTCGCTGAACTTGGCCGCCCACGGGCTCTTGCCGATATGGTCGAGCGTCCACTGGTGGACCTGCCGCAAATTGGCATAGCCGCCGGT
>CAIKKO010000479.1 GCA_903828025.1 uncultured Sphingomonadales bacterium | reverse complement strand
TGCAGCCCCTCGCACGCCAGCGCCGCGACCAGCCCTTCGATGGCCCCCAGATCGAGCGCCCCGCTTTCAAGCTGGCGCGACAGGTCGTGGCTCAGCTGGAAGACGGGGTTGAACAGCGGGGTCTCGGCGGTCTGCTTGTGCAGCGCCTGCAACCGGTCTCTCAATGCGTCGACCGTCTTCATGACCCTGATGTTCCTTGCCTTGCGTTTCACCCGCGCTCTAGCGCCGCTGCCGCGCGCGCTGCCGCCTCGATTGCCAGCGCATCGGGAGCGCCCCCTGATGCAACCTGGCCCACCACCCAGCTGCCGCCGACGCACAGGACCGGCCCGAAACCGAGCCAGTCCGACGCGCTATCCAGCGTGATCCCTCCCGTCGGGCAAAACTGGCATTGATGAAACGGCGCGGCAAGCGCTTTGAGAGCGGGCAACCCACCCGATGTCGCTGCCGGGAAGAACTTGAAATGGGTGAGCCCCAGATCGAGCCCGCGCATGATATCGCCCGCATTGGCAATGCCCGGTAGATAGGGAATGCCCGCCGAAACCGCTGCGCTGCCCAGCCGGTCGGTGAGGCCGGGCGAAACGATGAATTCCGCGCCCGCGTCGATCGAGGCCTTGAGCGTTTCGGGATCGGTGACAGTGCCCGCGCCGACAATCGCGCCTTCCACGGAGCGCATCGCGCGGATCACATCGAGCGCGGCGGGGGGTGCGCAGCGTGACTTCGAGCACGCGCAGCCCGCCCGCGACCAGCGCGCGCGCGATGGGCACGGCGTGGGCCGCGTCGTCGATCACCAGCACCGGGATCACCGGAGCGCTGCGCATGATGGTTTCGATCGGCTTCATGGGGTCTCGCTCGCTTGTGGACTAAGCCGCAACCTAGCGCGCCCCGCCCCGCGATGCAGCCGCTAAACCCCCATGCGCATAGCTATTCTTCTCAAATCGCCGAGCTGAAGCTGCGTTCGGTGGTGCGGTAGGCATCGAACACCGCCGCAATCGCGCGGGCATAAGGCGCGCTGCCGCGCTCCAGCCGCAGCCAGCCGTTTGCGAAGCTGACCTGCCCGGCGGCGGCGAACGGTTCCAGCGCCGCGCGCGCGTGGGCCAGGAGGTCGCTGTCGATCTTCGCCGCGCCTTTGCACAGCAGCGCCTCGATCAAGGCGGCGCGGCGCGCGACTTCGGGGCCGGTTTCCAGCCCTTTGCGCCCCGCGAGGCAATCCGCGCCGATCAGCATGCGGTAGCGGCCGGGATTCTTCTCGTTCTGCACCATGAGCCCGGGCAGTTCGCTGATCGCCGAAGCCCCCAGCCCCAGCAGCACCGACGCGCCATCATCGGTAAAGCCCTGGAAATTGCGCCGCAGCGTGCCGTTCAGCGCCGCACGCGCGAGCGGATCGCCCGGCAGCGCGAAGTGATCGAAGCCCACGGCCTGATAGCCCGCGTCGATCAGCTGGCGCGAACCCAGCGCCGCCATGCGGAACCGGCCGCGCTGGTCGGGCAAATCGGCGGCGTCGATCCGGCGCTGGCGCGGGATCATGTGCGGCACGTGGGCATAGCCGAACAGCGCGATCCGGTTGGGCGCGAGCAGAGCCGTTTGCGCCAAAGTCTCGGCCAGCACCGCATCGCTCTGGTGCGGCAGCCCATACATCAGATCGAAGTTGATCGAGCCAACGCCCGCCCCGCGCAGCCCGTCCACCGTGCGCTGGATCATGTCGAGCGGCTGCACCCGGCCAATCGCGGCCTGCACTTTGGGATCGAGCGTCTGCACGCCAAGGCTGACGCGAGTCACGCCGATGCCCCGGATCGCGGTGAGCCAGTCGCGCGTCAGCCCGCGCGGGTCGATCTCGATCGAGAGCGCCGGGCGCACGAAGCGGAACGCCAGCACCAGCGCATCGATGATCCGCACGAATTCGGTGGGCGCGATGGCATTGGGGCTGCCCCCGCCGAACGCGATATGCTCGATCCGCACCGAGGGGTCGAGCACGTCCGCCACCAGCGCGATCTCGCGGTGCAAGGCTTCGAGATAAGCGGTGAGGCGCGAGCGTTTGTTGGCCGCGCCGGTGTTGCAACCGCAGTACCAGCAGATCTCCTCGCAATAGGGGACGTGGAGGTAGATCGAGACCGGGCCGCTCAGCGCCGTGAGCGCCGCGCGCTGGCGCGCCTCGAAGCTTTCCTCGACGAATTCGGCGGCGGTCGGGTAGCTGGTGTAGCGCGGAACGGGCCGCGCGAGCAGCTGCGGATAATAGGTCCAATCGGCAAATTGCTCGGGCTGCATCGGCCTACTCCCCTTCCTCACCACCGTTCTTTGCGCAACACCTATCGGCCCCGAAACGCTTGCGCATTGCGCTATGGCAAATCTTGCAACACGGCTGGTCCGATCCGCGATTTTTCAGCGGCAGCGGAATCGGCGCGCCGCCGCCGCACAGGGTGACCATCAGCGGGGCCCCTATCATCGGGCTCGAGGCCTGCGCCGGAATCGCCAGTTGCAGCACCGCAAGAGCACTCAAGACAGCCACAACCGGATGCCGACGCCGAAGAGTTGGCCCCTCCCCTGAAGGGGAGGGGGGCAAGAGGACAAGCCGCCTCACAGCGGTTCGTCCTCGTCGATCAGGATGCGCGCTGCCGCGCCGTCGAGATCGTTGAACTGCCCGCCGCGCAGCGCCCAGAAAAACGCGGCGAGGCCCGCCAGCCCCATGCCCAGCGCGATGGGGATCAGAATCAGGATCGAGGTCATCGGGGAGTCCTCATTTGGCGGCCCTCGCCAGGCGCAGCGAATTGCCCACCACGATCAGCGAAGATGTCGCCATCGCCACAGCAGCCAGCAGCGGCGTGACCATCCCGGCCATCGCCAGCGGCACGGCGCAGGCGTTGTAGAGGATCGCGGCGGCGAAATTCTCGCGCACCACGCGCATGGTCGCCCGCGCGGCGCGCACCGCGCGCGGCAGCGCGAGCAGCGAATCGCCGGTGAACACGAAGTCCGCCGCCTGCCGCCCCACATCGCTGGCGCTGCCCGGCGCGATCGAGGCATCGGCGGCGGCGAGC
>CAIKKO010000478.1 GCA_903828025.1 uncultured Sphingomonadales bacterium | reverse complement strand
CGAGCGCGGTGGCGGTGGCGCCGGGCTTGCTGTTGAGCACGATATAGAGCGAGGGGCCCACGCCGACATACGGTTTGATCGCGCCGAGCGGCAGATGATATTTCGCGGTGAAGGTGGCCGGCACGATCAGCGCGTTGTCGATCAGCCGCGTACCGGCCAGCGATCCCGCGCCGTTCACATGGTGCTCGGTGGTGCAGCAGATCGTTTCGAGCGAAAAGTTGGGCGTGAAGAAGTATTCCACCGCCACGGTCGGCACATAGTTGTCGCTCGCGGTGGTCTGCGGCGCGGCGAACACCGGATTGGCGGCGAGCGCGGGCAGGATCGAGCGCACTTCGCTGATCTTGCCATCGGGCAGAACCGCCGTGCCGAGCACCTTGATCTGCCATTTGCCTTCGGTCGATCCGGCAAGAGCGGGAACCGGGGCGAGCAGCGCAGCGCCGACGGCGAGGGCGAGAAATGTCTTCATGAGCTGAGGCTCCTGTTGCTGCGGGTGTCCTGCCCCTTGCAGGACTGCCTTTGCCTCGCAGCGCCCCTGCTCATTGGCCGAGCGCGAATTTTCAAACATTGACGGAACGCAAAACACGCATGTGCGTTAACCGGAAAGGCACTTGCAAAAAGCGGCATCAGGGAAAGCCGGTGCCAGATTGCCAGTTGGCCAATTCTTCAAATTGACGGGGGTCAATGTTGCAGGCGCGAATGCCGGGCAGGGGCATCCTCACATCTTGCATGGAAGGGATGGTCCATGGACTCGGTTCTCGCGCGATCCGGCATCTGGCTCGGCGTTATGTTGTTTGCGGTGATTGCCACTGCCCTGTCGGTTGATAGCGGCTTTGCCGTTCACATGATGATCTGCGGCCTTGCGGCGCTGATCGGGCTTGTCGTCACTTTGCGCGGCTATGATATCAATGCCGCAATTCACGCCCCCGATCAGGGCAAATACGATGACGACCTCATTCGTCTGGGCGTGATTGCCACGGTTTTCTGGGGCATGGCGGGCTTTCTGGCGGGGGTTTATATCGCGCTGGAGCTGGCCTGGCCGCAGATGAACCTGGGGCTGCAATGGATCAACTTCGGCCGGCTGCGGCCCTTGCACACCTCGGCAGTGATCTTCGCGTTCGGCGGCAACGCGCTGATCGCGACCTCGTTCTATGTGGTGCAGCGCACTTGCCGCGCGCGGCTGGCGTTTCCCGGCCTCGCGAAATTCGTGTTCTGGGGCTACCAGCTGTTCATCGTGCTGGCGGCGACCGGCTACCTGATGGGGGTCACCCAGGGCAAGGAATACGCCGAACCGGAATGGTACGTTGATATCTGGCTGACGATTGTCTGGGTCGCCTATCTCGCCGTGTTCGTCGGCACGCTGCTCAAGCGGTCTGAACCGCACATCTATGTGGCGAACTGGTTCTACCTCGCGTTCATCCTGACCGTGGCGATGCTCCATCTTGTCAACAACGTGGCGATCCCGGTGGCCTGGTTCGGTTCGCGCAGCTACCCGATGGCGGGCGGCGTGCAGGGCGCGCTGATCGAGTGGTGGTATGGCCACAACGCGGTGGGTTTCTTCCTGACGGCCGGCTTCCTCGCGATGATGTACTACTTCGTGCCGAAGCAGGCCGAGCGGCCGATCTATTCCTATCGGCTCTCGATCATCCACTTCT